>NZ_JBFTIZ010000192.1:0-15640 GCF_056395165.1 Pedobacter sp. 10L46_2 | reverse complement strand
GCAAAGGATGGGAAAATCCTTTATGAAAAAGCAATTGGTTGGGCCGATTATCTTCATCGTGATAGCTTAAAGATAAGCTCTGAATTCGAACTAGCTTCGGTAACTAAAACTTTTACCGGTACAGCTATCATGCAATTGGTCGAACAAGGCAAACTTTCTTTAAATGATGATGTAAAAAAGTTTTACCCTAACTTTCCATACGATGGAATCAAAGTAAAGCTCCTCCTTTCACACCGTAGTGGAATGATGAACTATGTGTATTTCATCGATGACATATGGCGTAAAGAAAAACGCGACATGAAAAAAGGAGTGTCCAACCAGGAAGTGATGCAGGTTATTGCAGAGAAAAAACCAAATCCGTATACTAAACCGGATAATCGATTTCACTATAACAACTCCAACTATATGGTTCTGGCAGCAATTATAGAGAAAGTAACAGGTAAGCCATATTCCGACTACATGATGGAGAACATTTTTAAACCGGCTGGAATGAAGCATACTCATGTTTATTCAACCACTGTTTATCCGAAAATACCAGTAGATGTTGTGGGACATGACCGTTCTTGGAGATACTCTGTAGCGCAAAATTTTCTGGATGGCCCCGTAGGTGATAAAGGGATCTATAGTACACTGCATGATTTGGTCCTATATGACAAAGCTTTAAAAAATGGCAGGCTACTAAAAAAAGCAAGTCTTGATTCCGCCTATACAGGTCACAACAAAGCTATCAACGGGCACTTTAATTACGGGTATGGATGGCGAATATTTGACGGAGATAACGGCCGTAAAGTAGTATATCACACAGGATGGTGGCATGGATTCAGACATATTTATGTGCGTGATGTTCAGAAAAACATTGTTATTATATTTCTGGGTAATCTTACAAACGGGAGCTTACTGCATCTTGATGAACTTTACAAATATCTTAAAACACCTATTATACGTAAAGGTGCTTATTCAGGTTCAGGATCACTACCTGGAAGTGATGAGGATTAAGATATTTTATCAAATGCTATCCCTCTGCTTCTTTTAGAGAGGTAAGTTCTTAGGAGACTATTTTGAGGATTTTCCAGATTAGGATCCGTAGAAAGGGTTTCAATTACAGTATTACGTGCTTCTTGTAGTATCTGCTGATCTTTAGCAAGATCAGCAAGCTTGAGCTCCAGTACACCACTTTGCTGTGTTCCGGAAATATCTCCAGGCCCTCTTAGCTGTAAATCTATTTCCGAAATCTCAAATCCGTTATTTGTTTTTACCATGGTTTCTAAACGCAGCTTACCATCCGGACTTAACTTATTCCCCGACATTAGAATACAAAAGGACTGCTCTGCCCCTCTACCTACTCTTCCACGCAACTGATGTAACTGTGAAAGCCCAAATCGTTCCGCATTTTCAATAACCATTACCGAAGCATTAGGCACATTTACACCAACCTCTATAACTGTTGTGGCTACCATGATTTGTGTTTTGTGATCAATGAAGCGCTGCATTTCAAATTGCTTGTCTGCGTTACTCATCTTTCCATGCACTATGCTAATTTGATAATCGGGTAAAAGAAAGTGATAGCTAAGTTGCTCAATCCCTGCCTCAAGATGTAAAAGATCTAACTTCTCACTCTCCTTTATCAAAGGATATACAATATAAACCTGGCGACCCTTCTTAATCTCTTCCTTCATAAACCCAAACATCCTTAGGCGCTGCCCTTCATAAAGATGTCTTGTTTCAATTGGCTTTCTTCCAACAGGTAATTCGTCAATAATAGACACATCGAGATCCCCATACAATGTCATAGCCAACGTACGGGGAATTGGCGTTGCCGTCATTACCAGGATATGAGGAGGGGTAAGGTTTTTTCTCCAAAGCTTTGCTCGTTGTTCAACACCAAACCGGTGTTGTTCATCAATTACCACAAGTCCCAAATTCTTAAACACAACCTTATCCTCAATCAATGCGTGGGTACCAACCAGAATATCAATCTCACCAGCTTCAAGCTCACTATGAAGTTGTGTTCTTTGCTTCTTTGTGCTGCTGCCTGTAAGAATAGCAACTTTCACTAACCGATCCTTTAACAGATCTACAATAGATTGATAATGCTGACGTGCTAATATCTCTGTAGGAGCCATCATACAGGCCTGATAACCATTATCACTTGCAAGCAGCATACTCATAAGCGCAACAACTGTTTTTCCACTGCCTACATCTCCCTGTACGAGTCGATTCATCTGAATTCCTCTCTGCGTATCAAGCCTAATCTCCTTTATCACCCGTTTCTGTGCATTTGTTAATTCAAATGGCAGAATCTCTTTATAAAAAGTATTTATTCTTTCTCCCACTATATCAAATGAATGACCTTTAAATCTCATTTCCCGTAGCTGCTTATTATGCAATAATTGAAGTTGAATAAAAAACAGCTCTTCAAATTTTAATCTCCGCTCAGCAGATTTCAGCGACTTAACGTCTTTAGGAAAATGAATATTTAGCAATGCTTCTTTCCTGCCAGCCATTTGATATTTTTCCAGAATATGGGAAGGAATGGTTTCTACTATTTCCTTAAGGTTTTGTTCAATTAATAAGGTCTGTAGTTTTTGGATCCCCTTACTATCCAGAAAAAACTTCTTTAGTTTCTCAGTAGAATGATATACGGGTTGTAACCTTAAATTACCTGTTATAGTTGCTGGTCTAGGGTAGTTCTCCAAGTCGGGATGCGAAATACTAAATGAACCATTAAACACAGTGGGTTTCCCAAATACAATATAAACTTTGCCCTTAGTAACGTTTTCATCAACCCACTTCAAACTCTGAAACCATACCAGTTCAATTGAGCCGGTATCATCAGTAAGTCGGGCAACAAGGCGTTTCTTATGTTTTTCGCCTATTTGTTCCTTACTGGTTATCCTGCCAAGTATTTGCACATACGGCAATTCAGGATCTAATTCATTAATCTTATAAAACCTAGTCCTGTCAATATATCTGAAGGGAAAAAAATTCAAGAGATCTTCATAAGTAAAAATACCTAACTCTTTTTGAAAAAGTTCAGCACGTTTAGGCCCAACGCCTTTAAGAAATTCTATAGTCGTATCTAATGTAGAAACAAACAAGGCTTTAAATATTTTTTCTATTAAATGTAAATATATCTTTTATTATGCTCCAATTAAACACAATAACCGAAACTAATAATAACAAATAGGCCGAAAGCTTATGGGAATCAATATGTTCATTAAAATAAAAAATAGCCACGGCAAACGCAATAAGCGGATTAACATAAATAATTATTCCAAGAGTTGATGAAGGGATTCCTATCAAAGCATATAGGCTCATAAATAAAGGAATAATAGTAAATACCACTGCAACTATCGTAATGTTTCCCCAAAACCATAAATCAGTTGGAAAAGATTCGTGTTTACTTATATATAATGGCATCATCAATAGTACGGCCAGTGCAATTTGGATTGCCAGAACGTTTAGCTTATCCAGATTTTTCATTTTGCGCTGTATAATCAAATAGAAAGCATATAAAGTTGCAATAACAACAGACCACGCCACTTCAATAAAAGATCCGGTAGCGAGCAGAATAATGCTAAATAAGGCTATTGCCAATGATAAGAGCTTTAATCTTGATAACTCTTCTTTTAAAAGAATAAAGCCGCCAAATGCCGTAATTAACGGACAAACCATATAAGCAAATGCTGCAGACTGTAAACTGACATTATTTACCGCATAAATGTAGGTATACCAGTTCGAGGTTAAAAGTATAGTGGATGCCACTATCTGCACAACCACTATTTTCCTTTCCTTAGGAGTTACCGATGATAAGTAAGCAATATCACTCTTCAGATACTTACGTCTGAAAATAAAAATGGCAATCCAAATAAAAACCAGGGAAGTAAAAATTCGATAATATAGAATCTCTTCAGAAGGAAATTCTTTAAGATTTCTTAGTGGAATCGAAAAGAATCCCCAGATCGCAAAAGATAAAATACCAGCAAAAAAATACCTGAGATTAGATTTTGGCAAAACCTATCCTTTATAAGCTGTCATAGATATCTCCACATTCACTCCCTTTGGCAATCCTTTTACTGCTACTGTTTCCCGGGCAGGAAAGTTCTTATGAAAGAACGACCCATATATTTCATTTACCTCGGCAAATAGTGCCATATCTGACAAAAAAATAGTTGTCTTAACAACATCCTCAAAACTATAAGAAGCTTCTAGTAAAACAGCCTTAATGTTTCTCATAACCTGATGTGTTTCTTCTGCAATTGAGGATTGTACAACCTCTCCTGACTCGGGGTTTATTGCAATTTGCCCAGATAAAAATAAAAAGCCATTAGCTATTACTGCCTGACTATAAGGGCCAATAGGGGCCGGAGCATTTTTTGTGTTTATTATTCTATTCATTTCAATAAAATCCAATCAATTAATTTCCATAAAATGCCTGCAACAAATACAATAATAGCAGTTGCATTAATAATATGCATTATTTTAATGTTAATGTTAGTGGGCCTGTTAGGGTCTCTTTTTCTAAAAAAATACATCTTACTACAAACTTAGATAAAATAGTCTTAAATAATTTATCAACCTTTTATCCCTCAATTATAAAACCAGAATTAATTTAATTGGGAAGTAATTGAAAATATTTTGAATAGATGCATTTTATTAAAATAGCATCGGCCTACAAATAAAAAAAGGGTCCCAAATTTTGGGACCCTTTTTTAAGTATTGTTGTTAGAAAGTATTAGTTTCTAGCTGTTTCAACACGACGATTTTGGATACGACCTTCTTCAGTATCGTTAGAAGCAATTGGATTAGCTTCGCCAAAACCTTTAGTTACAACTTGACTAGCGTTAACACCAGAGTTAACTAAGTAAGTTTTAACAGAATTAGCTCTGTCTTTAGATAATTTCAAATTGTATGCAGCAGTACCTTCGCTTGAAGCGTAACCGTTTACAGCTACTTTACCACCGTTTTCACGCAATACTGAAGATAATTTATCTAAAGTAGGGTAAGCTTCAGTTTTTAAAACTGATGAGTTAAATTCAAATTGGATAGTTTCGAAACCAGTAACGTTGCTAGCAGGAGCAGTTTCAGTTACTTTAGGTAGAGGACATCCTGAACCATCAACAGCAGTACCTGCAGGAGTTCCTGGGCATTTGTCAAACTGATCAGAAACACCGTCACCATCAGAATCTTTTTTCAAACCTTCAACAGCTTGCTCAACATTAGCAACACGAGCTTTTAAAGCTTCAACTTCTTGACGTAATGAAGGATCTTTCAATTCATCATACATTAAAGCAAGTGGGTTAACCCAATCCAAGTTCGGTTTAGATTTAGAACCTAGAGAGAATTCTAATCCAGCATATCCGTAAGAGAATTTATCTTTGTTAGAAGCACCGTTTGCATAAGTTCCGTCAAAGTTATCTCCATCAATAAAGTGCATAGTATAACCTAAGTTAAATGATACACGCTCAGAAACTTTGAATTTAACACCAGCACCTACTGGGATATAAGCTTCTTTAACATAAGTTTTAGCATCGTGTCTGTCATTAACATCACCTATAGCTTTATCTTTCCAGTCGATACCATCAACTTTAGGAGCATAAGCGATTAAACCGTAACCAGCAGTAACGAAGAAGTTAACTGAGTTCTCACGACGTAAGAAGTCAACAGTAGCAACGTTAACAACACCTCTGATGTCAGCAGAATAGCCAATTTCAGTTTCAAATTCTTTAGGAGAAGCTGAAGCGTTTTTGCTTGATCCAGAAACTTTTCCACGGAAAATGTTACCTTCAATACCAAATGCATGACCTAATTGTTTTCTTAGTGAGATACCGTAACCTAAGTTAACGTCCATCTTATTGAAATCATTAGTACCACCGATAGCAACAAATGGAGATAAAACACCACCGTTGATTCCGAAAGACCAAGATCTGTACTGACCCCTTCCACCAAATACCTTGGCCGAAGAAGAAGTTCCAGTAGAATCTTGAGCGTTAGCTAGAGAGGTTACTCCCATCAACGCAACAAAAGAAACTGCTAGACTCTTTTTTAAAGTAGAATAATTCATAATTTTCTTTTTTAAGGTTAAACAAATTTTAATTGTATGTTTTTTTTGTGTAGCAAAATTAAACAAATTTTTAATTTCTCAAAACACTTGTACAAACTCTGTTCCAAATTTATTAAATACCGACAATTATGCAAACATAATACGAATAGTATTTATGTTTTGCATTAAAAAAATATCAATAAAAATGAATCCTCAATTCATTACTGCATAAAAAGCGCAAAAACAGCGTTAACGGCCATTACGATAGCTTTTATAATCAGAGAGTCTAACCTCAGTATGTAAAACAAAAGTTATATGTTGTCAAAAACAATTAACATTTTTTAAACATTGTCCTATTCCTGTATACAGAAAAGTCCTGTTTTTAAGACAAAATCAGCTAAATCCATTGATCGGTAAACTTATAAATGTTAAAATCAGGTCTTTTCAATGCTTTTACAAGTTCTGAATGAAGTTTAACTTTATCAACATTTTTCATTCGATAGTGCGCTATTATCTTAAATGCCTTTTCAGCTAGTAACCATGCCTTCTGTTTTCCATCAGATTCAACAGGAATTGTCAACCATTCGCAGAGTTCCTCTATGCCCTCCTTTTTATCTGCAACAGTTTTAAAAACTGGAATCTCTTGATGCAAAACTAACTTCTTCAAGGTGTTAGTAAACACATCAGCTCCCTCCCGATCTGCTTTGTTTACAACAAACCCCTGAGCTATTTCCATTATTCCCGACTTTATACTTTGGATTTCATCTCCTGATTCCGGCACTAAAACAACTACTGTTTTATCTGCAAGTCCGGCAATTTCAATTTCAGACTGCCCAACTCCAACAGTTTCTACAATAATCATATCGAAATCAGCCGCCCGCATCACATCAATCATTTCAATGGTTTTTGCGGAGATTCCCCCCAATGCGCCCCTTGTTGCAACAGATCTGATATATACATTAGGATTGTTAAACTGCTGTGACATTCTTATACGATCACCGAGTAATGAACCAAAATTAAACGGAGAAGTGGGGTCAACTGCCAGAATGGCTATTTTTTTATTCTGCTTAGCAAACTGTTCAGTTATTGCGTTTACAAGGGTACTTTTTCCTGCACCCGGGGGACCAGTAATTCCAATTATCGGAACTGCTGATTTAACATTAAGCATTCGCAAGATATCTGCAGAGGGTGCAATATCATTTTCAACCAATGTTAAGGCTCTTGCCAAAGCCAAAAAGTTTCCCTGCTCAATTCCTTTTAAAAGGGGATAATTGGTATCCATTAATAAACTATCTTTGATACAAAGAAATAGAATTTATTCATTATTTAACGTCTTATTCCTAACATCTTTTTTATTCTAAAATGTCAATACCAAAAATCATACATCAAACTTTCAAATCAAAGAACCTGCCTCTAATTACGCGTTGGCATATCTATAAATTCTTAAAAAGAAATCCCGACTACCAGTATGAATTTTATGACGATGAAAGGATCGAGAAATTCCTCTCAGAAGAATTTGATAATGAAACGTAGCAGTATTATCTCCTGAAAAGAATCCTATTTGTTATGTACAATGGGCATTGTTTTTTGAATCTGGTCACCCTTTCCTTCAAAGGACTATGGAACTGATGCTTGAGAACATCAGAAAAAACGAATTCCCACACGATGTACATAAGATGACTGGACCTACCGTATACACAGCTGCAATCAATGATTGTTTGTCAAAGGATCCGGATATCCCGCATAGAACATTCGGAGTTGAATATGCACCCTATCTTAAAGACAAGTACAA
This sequence comes from Pedobacter sp. 10L46_2, assembly GCF_056395165.1. Lineage (NCBI taxonomy): Bacteria > Pseudomonadati > Bacteroidota > Sphingobacteriia > Sphingobacteriales > Sphingobacteriaceae > Pedobacter > Pedobacter sp. 10L46_2. The sequence continues at coordinate 7,805 of NZ_JBFTIZ010000192.1, read as the reverse complement.
ACTGGCAAAGTTTTTCTTGTATGAAAAAAAATCCAATCACTGGAAAAAACTCCAGGTCTCATCAACCGTATTAAAGCCCGAATAAATTCACACATCAATATTATACAAGAAAGGAGCAAATTTCATTGAATTATAAATTAGGGCACATAAGTTGTAAATTTGAGCCTTTATCCCAATCTACCTAATGCAAAAACAAATTACGGCTGCTTTATTAATTTCTACCTACAATTGGCCTGCAGCATTGGATCTGGTCCTGTCCAGTGTTTTACTGCAGTCCAAAATGCCTGATGAAATCCTCATTGCTGATGACGGATCAACCGAGGAGACTAAAACAATAATTGAAAAATACAAAAAGCTATTTAAGATTCCTGTATTACATTTTTGGCAGGAGGATCACGGATTTAGGAAGACCCTTATCTTAAATAAAGCTATTGCAGGTGCAAAAAGCGATTATATTATCGAAATAGATGGAGATATCATTATTCACAGAAAATTTATTGAAGACCATATAAACTTCGCAATGCCGGGCACCTTTGTAAGGGCAAGCCGCGGTTACCTTAATAAAGAACTCTCCGCTAAGCTAATCAGCAAGGAGATTTCCAAAATCAACATCTTCAGTAAAAACATTGCTAATTTTTTCAGTGTCGTTCGTATTCCCTTTTTGTGGCCTCTTTTCGAAAAAAAATACAAAATCAAAGGTGCCGAATTATATGAAATTCATGGATGCAACATGGCGTTCTGGCGTTCTGATGCAATAAAGGTAAATGGGTATAATGAAAGTTTTATTGGATGGGGTCCGGAGGACAAGGAGTTTATTGCCCGATTTTTAAATATAGGATTGCAAAAACGGTTCCTTAAGCTTGGCGCAGTTGCATTTCATATCTATCATAAGGAAAATTCCAGAGCTTCTTTAGCAGAAAACGAGATATTATTTAAGGAGACTATAGCGCTTAAAAAAGTTTATTGTGAATCCGGTATAGACAAATATTTATAGGCATGAATAACAAAATTTCTGTAACTCTTGTTATATCAACATATAATTGGCCAAAGGCACTCGAGCTCGTTTTTAAGAGCATTTTAAATTTAAGGGTGTTCCCAAATGAAATAATTATTGCTGATGATGGTTCAGATGACAGAACAAAAGCAACAATAGAAGAATTTAAGCAACAAATAAAGGTACCCGTTAAACATCTGTGGCAAGAAGATCTTGGTTTCAGAAAAACCATTATTATGAATAGAGCCATCTCTTCTGCATCTGGCAATTACATAATACAAATAGATGGCGGGTTACTATATAAAGGGAAGCAGATCAATGCTTTCAGCAGACTTAACCAACACCATCATAAGTACCAAGAACATTCGCATCAGTTCTCTAACCAAAGGGGTAGGCAGTAAAATAAATGCTAGTTATTTGCCTATTTTTTCAGGCTTCTTTAAAGGCAATCATTTTCGATCTAACAATCTAAGGGGCTGCAATTTCTCGTTTTGGAAGCACGATTTTATTGCAGTAAATGGTTACAATAATGACCTGGAAGGCTGGGGCCATGAAGACATTGAACTAGCTGCAAGGTTAACAAACCTTGGAATCAGACAAAGACAATTAAAATTAAAAGCAGTTTGCTTTCACCTTTATCATCGAATAAATTCCAGGCATAACGAGGACGTTAATTTCAAAAAATACCTCAATGCTGTCAGAAAAAAGATTATTCGTTGTAAAAATGGAATTATAACCGAGTTATAGAAAACAGTACCAACAGAAGGATCATTTTTACAATCTTCCATTTATTTAATCTGAACCATTTCGGGTTTTCCTTAGTAAATCCCATTTCAATCCGCTCGGCAAAACCTGACACTCGGCCTCTTGATAAACTTTCAAACAGATATCCTGACTCATAACAGTTCTTGATCCAAAAAAGATTTAAAGCCACAGAAAATGAAAAGACTTTTGACTTATAAAAGACCTTAATGAGGTTAGTTAAAACCTCTGCAAAAAGAATCAGGGCCATCAGCAAAACCAATTCATTAATGGAATAAAAAATCGCGACTAAAGGCGAACAAATCAACAAAATAAGAAGAGACTCTGAGGTATTCAGGAAATCATGGTAAGTATAAGACTTAATTGTATCAAGTATCGCGATATCGGCTGCGCCACGTCCATATCTAAAAATCCGCTCAGTTTGGATGGCTCCATTATTCCACCACGGATGTTCCACAACTGCATCAGGTACAGGAACATACTTTTCATTATACAATAAGCTATTCCTAAGCAGAAATTCTATATCCTCTCCACCTTTATCCAGCTTTTCGTTAAACAAAGTCATATCCATTTTTGCTCTGTTTAACATAACATTAGCAGTTGGCACCCACACCAAGGGCTTGTTATCTAAAGCCGCCTTAAAATGTCCTGTCGTGCCATTAATATCCATAGCCCGGGTTGCAGCATTAAATGGTAATGGAAAATTAGTTACTCCTGCAAAACCAATAGAATCCGGGTTCTTTTTAATTGCTTCCGCATATGCTACCAAAAGTTTTTTCGAGGGTACAATATCATCGTCCAATAACAAAATCCATTTACCCTTCCCCAATCTAATACCATTATTCCTAGTTTTAGAAAACCCCAGATTAATTTCATTCTTAACCAGGTTGATTTTATTCTCAGTGGCTAATTTTACAATTTCATCAGGTATAACTAACAAAGGATTATCCGCAACAATATAAAAATCCACTAAAAACCCTTCCGGTCTTTCAATATTGAAAATATCTAAAAGTACATCCTCATCTAACCTGAAAGAAGGTATTACTATGTCAATTGAAGTGTTTTGGTACATGAAATACAAATATACACCGTTTTATATTACACTGTCATTTTAATATATTTGAACATGATAAAAGATGCAGCCTTTGCTGATATTGAGAATAAAAACACCAATCCAACATTAACAATAATTATAGCCACCTATAATGCCGGCACATATATTGAAACTTGTCTTAAATCTATAATAGAAAACGTAAAAACGACATACCAGCTAATAATTGTCGATGGCTTAAGTGCTGACAATACCCTATCACTAATTAGCAAATATGAAGAACATGTTGATACCTTAATTAGTGAAAAAGATCATGGCATATATGATGCAATGAATAAAGCGGTAACATACATTAAAGGAAAATGGGTTCTATTTTTAGGTGCAGATGATCGGCTACTACCTACATTCAATCAAATGGAAAATTTCCTGATTGAGGAGAATACCATTTATTATGGCAATGGTAAAAATAAGAACCATTTACTTGGAGGGGCCTTTACAAAATACCAGGTGGCTAAAAAGAATCTTTGCCACCAGTGTATATTTTATCCCAAAGCTGTTTTTAATAAATATCAATACTCCTTAAGCTACCCTGTGTTTGCAGACTACTTACTCAACATTCAGTGCTGGGGAGATAATGATTTCAAAAAGGTTTACAAAAATGTGGATATCACCTATTACAATATGGAAGGCTTTTCTTCTTATGCAGAAGACAAACTATTCAGACAAGACAAACCGAAATTAGTAAAGCAATATCTTGGGAATATAGTCTATATAAGATATATGATCAGAAAATTTAAAGAATCGAAAAAAGCAGATAGCAAATTCTTTTAAGAGTGCCTCAGCGACTTAAACAACACACATTTCCTAGTACAATTATATAGTAAGACTAAATAACGTACCTTTGCCCTTATAATTAAGCATTTAATGAAAACCTACTTTAGATTATTATCCTTTGCAAAACCCATTGAAAAATTTGCAATTCCTTACGTTATCACTACCCTATTATATATCCTTTTTAACACACTAAATTTAGCTTTACTAGCCCCTTTATTAGACACCCTCTTTAACAAAAAAACAGCCATTTCTACCACTGAAGTAGCAAAAACAGCTGAAGTAGCAGAAAAATCCTGGTTTGATGTTATGGCTCATTTTAGGGAATTAACTGATTACCTTATACACACTCATGGTGAACAGCAGACTCTAAAATATATATGCTTAGTAATTGTAGCATCTGTGTTTCTTTCTAACATTTTTAAATATTTCTCCGCTTTCACTATGGAGAATCTTCGTGTTCACACGTTGCTAAATCTTCGTAAAACGGTGTTCAATAATGTGATGAATCTACATTTGGGTTATTTTAACAGTCAACGAAAGGGAGATATTATTTCAAAAGTTTCATCAGATGTACAAGTAGTGCAATTTACTGTTACCAATACATTACAAGTAGTTTTTAAAGAGCCGGTAACACTAATTGTCTATATGGTTTTACTTTTCTCTATCTCTGTAAAACTTACCCTTTTCTCCTTATTGATCATTCCTTTAGCCGGACTTATAATTGCAAAAATTGTAAAGAGATTAAGGCAACAGGCAACCAGGGCACATGAAACATTTGCAAACATGCTGGGATATCTAGATGAAGCGCTTAGTGGGATCAAGATCGTTAAAGCATTCAATGCCACAGAATATGTAAAAGACAGATTTCACCAGGAGAATGTAACCTACTCAAATATTACCCGAAAAATGGCCAGAAGACAGCAACTTGCTTCTCCCGTTTCTGAGTTTCTTGGAGTACTAATGGTAGCCGGAATCGTGTACTACGGCGGAAGCATTATCCGATGCTTTTAGTGGCATACATACTGGTCTTGCGGCAGGTAAGCGTGTCCTGGACTTGATAGATGAAAAACCTGCTATCGTTGACAAACCGAATGCGATCAAGATCAAATCATTTGAAAACACTATCAGTTTTAAAGACGTATCATTCTCTTACGGTGATAGAAAGATCCTAAAACATGTAAATGTAGTAATACCAAAGGGCAAAACTGTTGCTTTAGTAGGGCCATCAGGAGGTGGAAAATCAACACTAATGGATTTACTTCCCCGATTCATAGAACCAGAATCAGGTACCATTTCTATCGACGGCATTAATATCAGCGAAGTAAATACAGATTCACTAAGAAGTCAGATGGGATTTGTTAATCAGGAATCCATATTATTTAATGATACTATCTTTAACAATATAGCCTTTGCAAAACCAGATGCCACGAAAGAACAAGTAATGAGAGCGGCAAAAATTGCTAATGCTCACGAATTCATCATGGTTACTGATAATGGTTATGAGACATCTATTGGCGACAGGGGTATACGTTTATCGGGTGGACAAAGACAAAGGTTGTGCATTGCAAGAGCAATACTAGGTAACCCTCCAATAATGCTTTTAGATGAGGCAACCTCTGCCCTCGATACAGAATCAGAAAAACTTGTACAGGATGCATTATATAAGCTTATGGAAAACCGTACTTCCCTAATCATTGCACATCGCCTGTCAACAATACAAAATGCAGATCTAATTATAGTTTTAGATAACGGTACTGTTGTAGAACAAGGATCCCACAATGAATTAATGGGCAATAATGCACTTTATAGAAGGTTAATAGATATGCAGACGTTCTCTGAATAATTTTTAACTAATCGTTTCTGTAGAATGCTTTGATCGATTCTGTTATATGATAAATCTGCTTTTCATCAAGCTCATAAAATAAGGGCAACCGAACAAGTCTTTCAGTATAATAATCTGCATTATTAAGTATTCTCCCATCATGTTTATGAGCATAGTAAGGCGATGTATGCAAAGAAATATAATGAAATACTGCATGTACTTGATCTTTGCTCAGGTGCTCAATTAAAGCATTCCGTTCTTCAAAATCTTTACAGACCACATAAAACATATGAGCATTATTTGTAGCATAGAGCGGCACAATAGGCAACTTTAATAACCCTTTTACTTGCACCTCTTCTAAATATTCATAGTATAAATTCCACAGGTACTTTCTTTTTGATTGAATTTCATCTAGATTTTCGAGTTGCGCATATAAAAATGCCGCTGTAATCTCCGAAGGCAAAAATGAAGAGCCAATATCTACCCAACCATATTTATCAACCTCCCCTCTGAAAAAAGAAGATCTATTAGTTCCTTTTTCCCATATAATCTCAGCCCGTTCTGCAAATCGTTCGTCATTAACCACCAACATTCCTCCTTCACCTGCTATGATATTCTTGGTCTCATGAAAAGAGAAGGCAGACAAATGGCCGAAGCCTCCTAATTCCTTTCCAGAACAATAAGAATCTATTGCTTGTGCAGCATCTTCAACTACAAATAAATTATGTTCTTTTGCCACCTGCATTAATTTATTCATATCACAAGCCATCCCTGCATAATGCACAGGAACTATCGCTTTTGTTTTTGACGTAATCAAACTTTCAATTAAATCAATGTCAAGATTCGGGCTTTCTTCAGAACTATCCGCAAAAACAACATTGGCACCTCTTAAAATAAAAGGATTTGCAGTAGATACAAAGGTATAGGAAGGAATAATGACCTCATCGCCTGGCTGAATATCAAGTAGTATAGCCGCCATTTCCAATGCGTCAGTACAACTTGTGGTAAGCAATACTTTATGAAAGTTGTATCGTTGTTCTATTAACTGCTGGCATCTTTTAGTAAAAAGGCCATTACCGGAAAGTTTTCCCGACATAACCGCCTGGTAGATATAATGAGTTTCTTTTCCTGTCAAATAAGGCTTATTAAATGGGATCATTGTAATTGACTTTCTATAACCAAAAATGATAGAAATATTCTACCTTTTCTATTCTGTAACCGTAACTATTATATAAAGCACATGCAGCTTTATTTGCACCTTGTGTAACAACTTGAATTTTTGAAGCTTTATTTTTAACAGCGAACTCCTCAGCGGCTCTTAATAATGTTTTCCCAATCCCCTTGCCTCTGGCACTCTCTCTTACACTAATAATCCCAATATTAACCAGATTATGATTACTCTTTAAGTCTAACGTGATTACTCCTAGAATCGTATTATCATCGACATATACAAGCACTTTATCTGCCAAGATACCTTCAATAGAATTAATCATCCATTCTTTATATAATGCCTCATATTTAATCTCTTCTATATTAGGATCAATTTTATATCTTGAATAAATACCGCTTGCAATTCCCAATTGTAACAGCTCATGTAAATTAAAATTATCATTATACTCAAAGGTGTATTTATCAGAATATGCGTTGGATAAACAACCTTCTTTATAAAAGGTCGTCTTTCTATCAACCAATAAACCATTAAATTCCTTTAGCAGAAGAGTATTATCTTGGATTTTATTTGCAGAAGCGTAATAGACCAATCGTACATCCTGTTTTAGGAAAGCCAAACATTCAATTAATTCTTGATCGGATAAATTATTCCTATGGATTTTTGCAACAGGATAGCCAAAAAAGTCGGTATCCCATCGTAATATTTCATAAGGTTGTTTCACAGTTTAGGATTATTTTAATAAATTACTTAAAACGTCTTCTTTTACACTTACCTTAAATAGTTCATTTATATTTTCTACATTCTTCTTTCTAATATCATCAGACAAGGGGTGAATGAATTCATTAAAAGATAATTGCGAAATCTTTGCTGAATTACCTATAAACACATCATTAATCTTTAAAAACTTATATGTACTGCTTTTTTCATTAATAAAAACCTTTTTACCCCGATATAAAAGAGCCAAAGTATTCCCAGCAGCCTGTGTTCTATAATGGTTCATGATTGCAACATCTACCTCGTCCAAAATTCGGTAATAAGCTTCACGATTCATAAAATGGCGCAAACAAACCACCTTATCCTCGCCAAACATTCTAACCGCCTTCTGCTCTATAAGATCTCCATATTTTTTATTTCCATAATTGAGTGGAATGATTAACTTGATATTTTCTCC
>NZ_JBFTIZ010000191.1:0-11132 GCF_056395165.1 Pedobacter sp. 10L46_2 | reverse complement strand
GGATAAGCCATGTAACCGCTGCGCATGATATTCTGTTTCAACTGACCTTGAAAGAAAGCGTTTAAATCAAACCCTTTCCATGAACCACCCAAATTGAAACCAAAATTAAAATGTGGTGTGCCATCACCGGCATATACCAAAGAGCTTTTTTCGTTACCTATATTGGTAATATTACCTGTTCCTGCAACGTCAACTCTTTTTGTATCACCAGGACGTAAAGCTACTGCCTGATTGTTTTTAGGCATGTTGGCCAGGTTTGTACTAGACCCATAGGCAGCATAATATGCATCTACTTCTGCCTGGTTTTTAAAGTAGCCATCTGTTTTGTAAACAAACCAGGATTGCCATGGGCGCCCGTTTACGATTCCGTTTCTACCAGCGTTATAACTATCAGCACCTTCAACTCCCGATACCAAGGTTTTTGTATCACCAATGTTAAAAGCGAAATTATAGCTAAAGTCACCTTTTGTGTCTTTCCAGCCTATAACAAATTCCCAGCCTTTAGTATTGAATTTGCCGCTATTGGTTTTTGGTGCGTTACCTCCTAACACAGAAGGATAGCTTACATTGATTAGCATCCCAATATTGTTTTTTTCGAAAATATCAAAGTTGGTAGTTAATCGACTGTCAAAAAATTCCAGATCAATACCCAGGTTTTTTTGCTCTACTTTTTCCCATGTGCGGGTATAACTAATTAGTCCGTTGTTGTTCAAACTACTTGATGACTGTGGTGCAGCAGGCGAACCTAAAACAGCAGAGCCAATATTGACGGTCGACAGGTAATCGAAAGCACCCAAGCCAGATGCCTCATTTCCAGTAGTTGCGTAAGAAGCCCTTATTTTACCGAAATTAAGTACTGGCGTAATGCCCGTCAGAAAACTTTCTTTGGTAAATACCCATCCCAATTGTGCAGATCCGAAATTTTTAAATTTATAGCCTGAGGCAAACCTGGAGTTACCATCTCTTCTGCCTATCAATTCCGCCAAATATTTTTCGGCATAATTATAGTTCAATCTTGTCAGGTATGAAAACCTGCCATTTTGGGTCTTGGTTCCGCTGTTTGTTTGCGTTTCTAACCCGGCCAGACTAATATCATAAACGCCCTGGTCTTCAAAACCCACACGGTTAGCCGTTACCTGTTGCGAGTTGCTTTTTTCTGCATTGAGGCCTGCTACCGCCGATATATTGTGTACACCATTGAATGTTTTTTCATAACGTAACAATGCCGAGTAATATTGATAAAGCCCTTGCCAGGCATAAGTATTGTAAGTGTTATTTGTACCTCCGGTATTTAAACCAATCCCTGTGGGCGTGCCATACCAATTGTACAACTGCACAGGTAATACATATCTTTCTGAGTTAAATCTCTCGTTTTGCAAAGATGCCAAACCTTCCAGGGCAAGATCCTTAAAAATCTGATAGGTGGCGGTTACGTCCACTCTTCCGGTAAGTGAATTTTTATTTTCTCGCCCACCGGCAGCTGTCATAGCCGCTGCATTTCTGTTGGCACCCCCGTCAATTCCGTTAAATGTAGCAAACCATTGCCCGAAAGGATTTTTCGCTGGATAAAAAGGCATGTCGTAAGCATAAAGTGTATTGTCTAGCCCAACAGAAGGTGTACTGGTATTGGTATTAACCAAACTAACATTCGATTCAAGTTTAAATTTATCAGATAGCTTATAGTCGTGGTTAAAGTGAAGATTGTATTGTTTCTGTCCGTCATAAGCAGTAGCTAAATTTCCTCTGTTGTTTGCATAACCCACAGACAGACGATATCCTGTTGAGTCTGTACCTCTGGAAATACTTAAATTATGCTGTTGAGAATAACGCGTGGCAAACATCTCATCCAATCGGTTAGCATTAAAGATATAGTAATCTGTTCCAAAAAGATCATATCTGCCTTCCACACCTTGCTGCATTTTCTCCAGGTTTTCTTTATTTCCCCAAACCCAGTAATTTGGTCCGGCTTCTTCTTTGTTTGCCGCTAGCCATATTGAAGCATATTGCTGCATATTGGGCGAATAACCGGTAATACCGTTGGTATTAAAACGCGCATTACCATTGTAATTCACTTGTAATTTGCCTTTTCCTTTCTTAGTTGTTACCAGTATCACACCATTGGAAGCCCGTGAACCATAAATTGCTGCGGCCCCATCTTTCAAAACAGAAATGCTCTCAATATCATCGCTATTCATATTCTGGAAGGAATAGGAATTGAGAACAGGGACACCATCCACAATAATCAATGGATCGCTACCATTCACAGAAGAATTCCCACGAATCCTGAATGCTAAACCTTCGTTACCAGGGCGGGGTGAACTACGGGTAACCAACAGTCCTGGCGATTGACCTTGCAATGCCAGACCCACATTAGTTACAGCACGATCCTGGAACACTTTGCGGTCAATAGTTTCTACAGCACCTGTAAGTGTCGCTTTCTTTTGCTTTCCATAACCTACAACTATCAATTCATCCAATACATCATTTGTTTCTTTTAGTTTCACATTAATAACYTCTTTGTTATTAACTGCCAATTCCTGCGTTTCAAACCCAATGGAACTAAAAACCAGAATACTTATACTATTTGGTACGGTTAACTTAAATTTTCCGTTTTTATCTGTAACCGCACCCAGATTGGTGCCTTTAACTTTAACAGATACTCCCGGAATTGCTTCTCCTTTGGCATCGGTTACAGTACCCGACACTACCTGATCCATTTTTGCAAAATGATTTCTGCTGTTATTTTTTAAGCCCTTTATACTAGCATAGTGGGGATCCGAAAAGCTATCAGGGGTGTTATGAGTGTTAGAGGATTTAGAATAGGCTAGATTGATCAATGATGAAAATAGAATCATCTGACCAAATCCAACCCTCATAATCTTACTCCATTGAGTTGAATTTTGTAAGTGAAGTTTCATAAATTTATTTGGTTCTTTAAATGGAAAAATAAAAAGACCGCTTTCCTATTCTAAATAGTTGCGGCAAGATTAATTAACATAAAATCTCTTTATCCTAAGGAATCCTTTTCATACGCTCGGTTTAAGTGGTTTATCTATAGACGCAGCACTTTCCATTCAATACTCTCTTGCCAGATTTTATTGGTGTGTTTTGTATATAAATTATAGTTTGTTAGCTTTATTTCTGCCGTGGTGGGAATAACATATGGGTACATTTCGTCATGCAAGGCACATCGCCATCTCGAACGTTGTGAGAGATCCCTTGGTTCTGCCAGTTCAAGAGATCTCTCACAACGTTCGAGATGACGACAGTTTTAAACAATCTGTCATTGATAATTTTTTGCTTCGCAGCTATTTCGTGGTCAGCATGATGAGTGAGCCAATGAGTATAAAAAGCCCATTATGTTGTCATATCATTATAACTAGATTTTAAATGAAATATTAAAAGCAGAGCCAGGGGACCAGGTGATTGTTCGGAAAGGTATGTACAGGGAACTCGTAGTATTAAATAGGAGTGGGGCATCTGAACAACAAAGGATTACCATAAAAGCCGCTAAAGGCGAAACCGTAAGCATTAGAGGCTCTGAACAGGCAAAAAGCTGGACCAAAGAAAAAAACGGCATTTGGAAATTGCTTATAGATACGTCATCGTTTAAAGGCATTATTTTTTTCAATAATGTAAAAATGCAGCAGCAGAATGAGCTTAAACACGTAAATGGAGCTGTATTAAGCTGGATAGCAGAAAACGGTGGTGGAAAAGTTATGATCAAAGCAAATTTTGGTAAAAGCAATCCCAACGAATCGCTTACCGAAATACCCGTAAGGTCATCCGGAATTTCAGCTTTGGAAAATGTAAATTATATTGCGTTAGATGGAATTCATGTGAGTCAGGTAGTGAGCGCCATTTCCAGCATCTATGGAAAACAGGGAGGAGCAATTGAGACGGGTGGAGGAACACACTGGATCATCCAAAACTGCACCGTAGACAATTGCAGTGGCGTGGGTATCTCAATTGGTAATACCGGTAAAACGTATCCTGAAGCCAGCCCAAGAAACCCGGAGTTCAGCAATTATAAAGAAATCGAAAAGGTTGGTCATCACGTCATTCGTAATAACCATATATTAAACTGCGGCCAGGCAGGAATTTTTGGTTTAGCGGGAGGCGCTGCAAGTTTGATAAATGGAAACCTGATTGAAAAGATCAATACCGAAGGGTTGTACACAGGCACAGAATCTGCCGGCATCAGATTGGCAGTGGCCATAGACGCTGTGATTAAAGGGAACTTAATCCGCCAGATCAAAGGAAAGCAAGGTTTTGGTATTTATCTGGGACCCTTGTTTCAGGCTACGCGGATCAGCGAAAATATAATTTCTGATACAGGGGCTGATGCAATATATCTTTTCAACAGCCATGGGCCGGCGCTGGTCGACAACAATGTGCTTGCTTCGGGAAATCAGGCCGGAAAATCAGGTGTCAAAATGCTCGCCAGTGAAGCGAATGTTTTTATCAAAAACCTGTTTTACAATTGTAGTTTTACCAATGAACGTCAGCCAGGGAAATCGGTGGCCACAAGTAATTATCTGCCCCATACTTTAGTCATCAAACAAACCATTCCTTCTCTCAATATAGACCATCGCTGGTTTGGGAATGTTTTTGTAAAACAAAAGCTGGATACCCAAAGCTGTACGGGATGCAAGATAGATTACAACACTTTTGTAGATGATGCCAATTTCCATTTGATACACACTGAGCGTGGTGCAAATGTTAAAGTTAACCTGAAGGGGAACGTAACAACACATCCCGAATTTAATGCAGATTTCATCGGTTTTTTTGCTTTAAGTAAGCAGTATATCGAGTATCCTAACGGAAATCCGAAACTGCCTAATTCATTTTTACTGTTAAAATAACAACATACAATGATCAGATTTTTATTTGCCAGAATTTTCATGTGCACTTTTTTAGTGATTATTTCATCAATGAGTAATGCACAGGTATTAAAATTGGAAAAGCCGAAAGCTTATCATCCGGCTCCTTTTACACATCCTGGCCTGCTGCATTCGTCTTCCGACCTGCTAAGAATGAAGGATATGGTAGCCAGGGGAATTGAACCCTGGAAGAGCGGATTTGAAAAATTTAAACAAAGTCCTTATTCTAGCGCCAGCTGGAAGCCAAGCGCAGCGGCACATGCAGAAAGAAGTCTGCTAACGGGAGCCGGGAAAAACATAGGTAATCTTGAAAAGGATGTATGTGCTGCTTATCAGAATGCACTGATGTGGACAATTACCGGAGATGAAGCTCATGCAGAAGCAGCGGTTCGGATTATCAATGCCTGGTCTGATACCTTTAAAATCTTTGATGGTACCGATGTAGAGCTTGGAGCAGGGTTGAATGTATTTAAAATGGCCAGTGCTGCCGAAATTATGCGTGCCACTTATCCTAAATGGTCGCAGGCAGAAATTAAGAAATGCCAGGACATGTTTAGTAATGTATTTTATCCTCCCATCCAATATTTTGCGCTTTGGGCACATGGAAACTGGGATTTAGCTTGTATGAAAGGTATGATGTCTATTGCAGTTTTTAATGATGATCATGAGATGTTTGATAAGGCAGTAGATTTTTTTTACAGAGGCCCTGGAAATGGGAGTCTTTTGCATTACATTGTCAATGAAGCCGGGCAGGGTCAAGAGAGCGGCCGCGATCAGCCACACAGTATGTTGGGAATTGGTCACCTTGCTGAGATGTGCGAAATTGGATGGAATCAGGGCCTGGACATGTATAAATTCTCAGATAACCGACTTTTAAAAGGATTCGAATACACGGCCAAATATAATTTAGGTGAAGATGTACCCTTTGAACCCCACATGGATATTAGCGGCCGGTTTCCTGCATCCACAATTTCTACCAATGGTAGGGGCAACCTCCGCTCTATTTTTGAACAGGTGTATAATCATTATGCCTTTAGGGTAAAGGGAATACCAGCTGAACAGTATAAATATACAAAGGCTGCGGCAGATAAATTAAGACCCGAAGGTGCGGGGTTTAATGCAGATAATGCAGGTTTTGGAACTTTATTTTTCTCGCTTAAGGAAAGCTTGCCAGATAAATAATAAAACCGTTAATATTTTTAATAATAGTAATTGTTTTTATGTGACTTTGATATTTTTTATGCTATTTTTTTATTAAATGAATAAAACTTGTTTATTGTTAGCTAAACAGGTTTAGCTTTTGTAAGTTTGAATAAGCCAAATATTTAAACATGCAAAAAGTTAATGAATTGACGGAGTTGTGGGATAACTCAATAAAAGGCGAAGAGCAGTCTTTTGCCTTGCTTCACAAATCATTGTATCCTTATTTATTTAGTTATACGGTTAAGACAATCAAAAATGAAAGTGTTGCAGATGATTTATTAGTCGAATTTTTTGTCAAATTCTGGCATAACAAATTACAGATCGGAAGCATTAGTGATGTTAAGGCCTATTTTCATAAGTCTGTCCGCTCAATGATCGCCAATTATGTTAAAAGCCAGCAAATAGAAGCAACACTTACAAAACAGTAACCAACCCAAGGTACTGACTGTTGCTGCGTCGTTTTCTATCTTCCGACACAAAGGCCAGATATACATCTACTTGTTTTCCAACAAAACTTTCATCCATCTTAAGTTTGGCAAATCCTTCCTTAGCTCTTTCAGATGCGGTATTAAATTTTGCCCGCTCACCGGTTATGTCATAAGCCACCAGCATTGCTCTGTCGTCATAAGCAAAATTGCCACCTGTCCAGCTAAAGCTAATTACATTTCCGCTTTCTGCAACGGCTGTTGCAGTGGTGGCCTGGCTCATATCTCCAAAACTTACCAATGCCAGGGCCGGATTGATCTGGAAATAGGAGGGAATCCCAATTAGCGCATTTTTAGAATTGTAAGATTTTGCAGCTACAAAACCCTCAAAATTGGCTGCATATCCCTGAAATCCAACACGTAAAAATTCAAGTAGTGGTTGTAGCCATGCCTGCACGTAGGCGAATTTTTCTCTGTTTATTAATTCTTTTGGCGTGGGTGGGCTTGTTCTAAGCCTTGGTTTGCCACGCATAAGGCTTCTTTCTTTTGATTGATAACCGACAACAGTGCCCGCTTTTCCGCTAAATCCTCCTAAAATTCCGTTTTTGATAATTGCCATAATTATAATTGCTAAAAGGTTGATATATAATATATTAATATCTTTTTATAAATAAAAATTTGATTAGAACTATATAGGGATATTAAAAGGATTTTATCCCTACTATGTCCCTGTTACCTCCCTGTTATCTCCCTGTTTATGCTAACGATGAAATCGCCGTATAAGCGCTCTGGAATCTGCGGGTAATTTTAGAGGCACTTTATTTTTCAATTGGCTTAGCGGATTATACTAGAAAGAAAAAAAGCTATATATTTAATTTGGATGATCGTTAATCGTATAAAAGATATATCGCTTAAACCAAAGCACATGCTATTAAAAAAAAGTATTAAACTCTTTATCATTGCAGTAGGCATAAACAGCCTTGCCTACGCTCAAACGAATAAAAATGAGCCGGTAAAGGTTGCTGTTGATTTTTCAGCATCAATAGCTCCAATGAAACCACTATGGGCCTGGTTTGGATATGATGAACCAAATTATACCTATATGAAGGATGGTAAGAAATTACTGACCGAAATTGCGGCGGCAAGTCCCGTACCGGTGTTCGTTAGGGCGCATAGTTTATTGGTAACCGGTGATGGTGTGGCTGCTTTAAAATGGGGCTCAACAAATGCTTATACCGAAGATGCCAGTGGAAATCCGGTTTATAACTGGTCTATTATCGACAGTATCTTTGATACTTATATCAAAAGAGGTATGAAACCGCTGGCACAGATTGGCTTTATGCCCGAAGCACTCTCGAGCAAACCTGTTCCTTATAAACATAACTGGAAACCAGGTGATAAATACAGCGATATTTTTACTGGTTGGGCGTATCCTCCTAAAGATTACAATAAATGGACAGAGCTTGTTTATCAATGGGTAAAACATAGTGTTGAGCGTTACGGAAAAGAAGAAGTAGAAAGCTGGTATTGGGAACTTTGGAACGAACCAGATTCGCAATATTGGAGAGGAACACAGCAGGAATTTTTTAAATTATATGATTATTCTGCCGATGCTGTTAAAAGAGCTTTGCCAACGGCAAAAATTGGAGGGACTGATATTACAGGGGGAGCAATGAAATTTCAGGATGCTTTTATAAAACACTGTTTGTTTGAGACGAATTATGCAACCGGAAAAACCGGATCGCCGCTTGATATCCTTTTATTTCATGCCAAAGGATCTCCAAAATTGGAAAATGGAAGAGTGGTTATGGGAATCCGTAGTCAGCTTCGAAACATTAATGATAATTTAAAGGTCATTGCGGCTTATCCGCAGTTAAAGGATCTACCGATAGTGATTGGAGAGTCGGACCCCGAAGGATGTGCCGCTTGCGGTATGGCTACTGATCCTCAAAATGCATATCGAAACGGAACCATGTATTCCAGCTATACTGCCGCATCTTTTGCCCGTAAATATGAACTGGCTCACTTACTGAAATCTAACCTGATTGGTGCGGTTACCTGGGCTTTTGAATTTGAAAACCAACCATGGTTTTATGGTTTCAGAGACCTGGCAACTAATGGAGTTGATAAACCGGTATTGAATGTATTCAGGATGTTTGGAATGATGAGAGGTGATTTGGTAAAGGTTGATGCAAACAGAATGTGTCCTCTGGATAGTATTTTAGCATCTGGTATTCGTGGTGCCCACACAGATATTGGTGCATTGGCATCAAAAGATGCAAAATCTGCTGCGGTTATGGTTTGGAATTATCATGATGCTGATGAAAAAGGCAGCGCCGAAAAAGTTAACATTCAGCTTAATGGATTGCCCTCGAAAACAATAGAGCTTAAACATTATCGTATTGATGATCAGCACAGCAATTCGTACGAAGTTTGGAAAAAAATGGGTTCTCCGGTAAGTCCGACAGCTGTACAAATCAAACAACTTGAAAAAGCCGGGCAACTGGCTATGCTCGAAAAACCTTCGATACTTAAAACTAAAAATGGAACTGCTAATTTAGAAATCTTACTGCCAAGACAGGGTGTATCCTTTCTGCATCTTTCATTTAAATAATTAAACCAAAAACCTTTTATGGCAAAATAGTTGAATAAAAAGCCAATATGAGCGTAAGCACGGGAGCGGTAATGTGTTACATTTGATCTGGATACTAATCAAATATAAAATTCTAGTTTCAATAATTGTGTCGGGCATGGGCGTAAAGTCCATTTACAGTTTTACCAATGTTATTATATAAACAATTAAACGATGAGGAGTTGGCTGATCTCTTGAAGAAAGGAGATCATTTGGCATACACTGCCATCTTTGACCGTTTTTATGGTTTATTATTTGTACATGCCTGTAAGCTTTTAAACGATCAGGACGAGGCAAAAGACGTAGTTCAGGAATTATTTGAAATATTATGGACGCGTCGCGAAACCATTTCATTTGATCGTAGCCTATCTTCTTATTTATATTCGGCCATCAGGAACCGTATTATAAACCGTATTTCGCACAATGCTGTAGAAAATAAATACATCAGCTCACTGGCTGGCTTTATAGATCGCGATACTTACTTTGCAGATCATAGAATAAGGGAGGTTGAAATGAGAAAGATGATTGAACGGGAAATTTCGGCCTTACCATCTAAAATGAGAGAAGTGTTTGAACTGAGCAGGAGAGACTACCTCTCTTATAAACAGATTGCAGTTAGGCTTCAGATATCTGAACAGACCGTACGCATGCATGTGAAAAAGGCTTTACGCATACTTAGGCCCAAGTTTGATTTATTTGTTATTGCTTTTTATAGTTTGTTTTTGTACTTCATATAGCGTTTGAATACCAATGCCAGATTGTTTTAAGCTGCCGTCATTTCGACGATAGGAGAAATCTCCTGATTATGCAAAGGTTCGCAGTTACTCCGTGGCCAAGAGATCTCTCTTTACATTCGAGATGACGGGCAGTCCGATAGCGGGATTTTATTCCTTTATCTTTTTTTTTATTAAAATAAGTACCCCATACCCCCCAGCTTTCCTGTCATAGTAGCATAAAGTATAAATACCAAATATATTGTATGCATAGGGATCCCGGAGAACTGTTAGAAAAATACAAGGCCGGCAATTGCTCTGAAGAAGAAAAAGCAATTGTTGAAAGCTGGTATCTGGAATTACATTCTGGAAAGGAGGCTCCTTCACATAAAATTATTAGCAAGACTAAAGACGAGGTATGGGCGGCATTGTCGGCCCAGAAGGATAAGGAATCTCAGCCTGTTCAGATAAGTAAGCTCTTACTTAAAGTTGCCAGTTGGGCAGCTGTAATCAGCATCGTCGGTTTCATTGGTTTTATTTATTTAAACAAACCGGGGAACCGCTCCTCAATAACTGGCGTTTCAAAAAAACAAGACATCCCTCCGGGAGGTAACAAAGCATTTTTAACACTTGCCGATGGCAAAAGGATTTCATTAACCGATGCGGCTAATGGTGAGGTGGTTAAACAGGAGGGCTTGGTAATTAATAAAACTGCAGATGGTCAGCTGGTTTACACAGTATCAGACTCTGAACCCCAGGGTAAAAATGGAGCTCAGTTATTCAATACCATAGAAACGCCCAATGGAGGAAAGTATCAGGTTAATTTGCCTGATGGCACAAGGGTTTGGCTAAATGCCGCTTCATTATTACGTTATCCAACTAAATTTAGTGGAAGTAAAAGAGTTGTTGAATTGACAGGAGAGGGCTATTTTGAAGTAGCTAAGCTACCCGGTAAAATTCCATTTATTGTTAAAAGCGAAGGACAAGAAGTAGAGGTTCTGGGAACACACTTTAACATCAACAGCTACGAAGACGAAGGCCCAATAAAAACTACCCTTTTAGAAGGTAGTGTTCGGGTAATCCGCTCAAAATCTAGTGGGAATGCGCCTGATAACAACGTATTGTTAAGGCCAGGTGAGCAGAGCGAGCTGGGTGATCAGAAGATAAATGTAAAAGAAGTGAATACGGAAAGTATTTTGGCCTGGAAAGACGGAGACTTTGTATTTGATGGCGATGATCTGAAAAGTATTATGAGAAAAGTAGCAAGATGGTATGC
>NZ_JBFTIZ010000190.1:0-7801 GCF_056395165.1 Pedobacter sp. 10L46_2 | reverse complement strand
AGAGTGAGGTAATTTTGGCGTATTTATTTAAAAGACTGTCAAATATAGTTTGACTGGCAAATCCGAGGTTAACAGATGCTATATTTTTTTTGTCAAGATTTAGCAGGGGGATTACATTTTCATAGTTATTTAAGAGGGTAGTGTTGCTCTCGATACTATTTAAAATAGCAAGTGTTTGTTCGTTTTGTTTATGGTCCTGAGCACAGGCTGTGAATGTAAATAGGGCGAGGAAACTAATTGCAATGATACCTGCCAGGTTATTTTTTCTCATAGGTGTATTTTCTCCCTTAATGTAGTTTTGTTCTTACAAACGTAATTTTTAACTTTTTGATGCGCGGATCGCGATGTAAATATAATGGTAATTTTATGGTAATATCTGGTCAATGCTCATCAATTATCTGAAAAGAAGAGCCGATATGAGGCTTATTTTGCATAAATTAGCAACCTTTACCAAGGAATATAAATGTCAGATATAATAAAACTTTTACCCGATAGTGTTGCCAATCAAATTGCAGCAGGAGAGGTGGTGCAGCGCCCGGCATCGGCAGTAAAAGAGCTATTAGAGAACGCTATAGACGCGGGAGCTAATAAAATCCAATTGATTGTTAAAGATGCCGGAAAGGCATTGATACAAGTTATAGATAACGGGTGCGGGATGAGCGTTACAGATGCCCGTATGTGCTTTGAGCGTCATGCTACCTCAAAAGTACGTAAAGCCGAAGATCTTTTTGCGATCAGGACCATGGGCTTCAGAGGGGAAGCAATGGCATCTATTGCGGCCATTGCACAAGTTGAAATGAAAACCCGCAAGCATGAAGATGAAATAGGGACTTTAATTGAGATTGAAGGTGCCACCTTTATTAAGCAGGAACCAGTGGCTTCGGCTGAGGGAACAAGTATCAGTATAAAAAACCTATTCTATAATACGCCCGCCAGAAGGAATTTCTTAAAAAGTAATCCGGCAGAAATGCGTCATATTATTGATGAGTTTCAACGGGTAGCAATGGCAAGTCCAGGTATTGCTTTTAGCCTTCATCATGACGGCGTTGAAATTTATAGACTGCCAGCTTCTGCTTTAAAACAAAGAATAGTTCATTTATTTGGTAATAATTATAATGAACGGTTAATCCCTGTTGAAGAGGAAACCTCTATAATTAACTTAAAAGGATTTATTGGTAAACCCGAGTTTGCTAAAAAGACACGTGGTGAGCAATTCTTTTTTGTAAATAATAGGTTTATTAAGGATGCTTACCTTAATCATGCGGTGAACAGGGCTTATGAAGAATTATTACCGGATGATAACTTCCCTTTGTATGTGTTATTTATTGATATCGATCCCTCAAAGATTGATGTGAATGTGCACCCTACAAAAACAGAAATTAAATACCTGGATGAGAAGTCGATATATGCGATTTTGCACTCTGCTGTAAAAAGATCATTAGGGCGGTTTAACATAAGTCCAACCATAGATTTTGATCAGGAAACCGGATTTAGCAGTATGATAACCCATAAAGCGCCCGAAGAGATAGTACCACCGAGCATTAGCTTTAATCCTGATTTTAACCCTTTTGCGGCAGATAAACCGGCAGCAAGAGATTCATCCTATAGTCAGGATTCTTCTTATGCAAGTTTTCCTAAAAGCTATGGATCGGGAGGTGGTAAAATGCCGACAAGTACAAAAAATTGGGGTTCGCTTTATGAAATCGCAAATCACAATCCTGCTCAGCAGTCGTCTCTTGATTTGCCTGGTAATGAGGGCGATGATCAATTTGTTCCTGTGCAGAAGCAACTGATGCAGCTTCATAACCGCTATATTATATCGCAGATTAAATCTGGTCTTATGCTAATAGATCAGCAGTCGGCACACGAAAGGGTTTTGTATGAACGTTTTATTTTGCATCTTGAAGATAGAAAAGGGGCATCACAGCAAAGCTTATTCCCGCAAACGGTTACTTTAAGCCCTAATGATTATGAGTTGGCAAAAAGTTTACTTGATGACATAAAAAGTTTGGGTTTTGAGGTAAGAGAATTTGGTAAAAATACGTTAGTTATTGAAGGGATTCCTGTTGATCTTGGAAGCAGTAATATAAATGAAACTCAATTATTTGAACATCTGATAGAGGGGTTTAAAAATTCGCAACAGGAATTGAAGCTGGATAAAAGAGATGCATTGGCACGAAGTATGGCAAGAAACAGTGCTATCAAAAGTGGAACAGTATTAGGGCAAGCAGAAATGAATATGCTTATTGAGCAGCTTTTTGCGTGTAAAACTCCTAACTTTAGCATAAGTGGAAAGCCGGTTATTCAAACAATTGGACTAACAGAACTTGATAAAAAATTTGATAAATAATAAAGAATGAATAACATCCATATACCACCTGTTGTAAAGAACCTGTTGATTATCAATGTGATTTTCTTTGCTGCAACTTTTATGTTTAAAGATAGTCAGGGTGGTTATTTACTAGTAGAAAAGCTTTCCGTATTTTATTTCGATTCTCCATTTTTTAAGATCTGGCAACCGATTACTTATATGTTTATGCATAGTCCTGGGACTTTTATGCATATTTTCTTTAACATGTTTGCTTTATACATGTTTGGAGGAGTATTAGAGTCAAGATGGGGAGCTAAGCGTTTTCTTAATTTTTATTTGATAACCGGTCTAGGGGCATTGGCACTTCAATGGGCTGTACAGGCATTTGAGGTATATCAGATCGCAGGGACAGCTATGCCAGGTCAGGCGCTTTATCACTTACAAAACCTTACCGAAGCACAAGTTCAAACTCTTATAGGAATATACAATGGACCAATGCTTGGTGCTTCTGGAGCGGTATTTGGTCTGCTGGTAGCCTTTGGTGTGCTCTACCCAAATACAGAATTGTATATTCTGTTTATCCCAGTTCCGATAAAAGCAAAGTACATTATTCCGGTATACATTCTTTTTGAACTAAGTATGGGGGTAGCAAGAGTTCAAGGAGATTCAGTTGCGCATTATGCTCACTTGGGTGGGGCATTAATTGGCTTTATTTTAGTTAAGCTTTGGAAAGATAAGGACAATAATAGATTCTATAGATATTATGAATAACAGTATATTTCAGGACTTAAAGAACAAAGTATTTCACTCTGGCAATCCTTCGTATTTATATATAGGTTTAAATACGTTTGTTTTTGTAATTGTCGCGATCATAAATGTTCCGTTTTTTCTTTCAGGCAATGGTGTTAATTTCGATGCAATAATAGGAGAGTACTTTGGTTTTCCTGCTTCATTAGCAAAGCTTCCTGTAAGGTTTTATACCATCCTTACCTATCAGTTTTTTCACGGAGGTTTTCTCCATTTGCTATTTAATATGTTGTGGTTGTATTGGGTTGGAAGAATCTTCTTAGATTTTCTGAAACCGCGTCAATTCCACTTTGTGTATTTAGCGGGCGGCTTTGCAGGAGCCATATTGTTCGCATTGGCTTTTAATATCTTTCCGGTATTTATTAGTGGGATTTCCGGACAAGTTATAATTGGTTCATCAGCGGCAGTTATGGCTATTATTGTAGCAACAGCTACACTAGTACCTGATTATAGTATTAGGTTATTGTTATTTGGCGATGTTAAATTGAAATATCTTGCAATAGCATACATCGTGTTAGATTTAATAGGAACCACTTCTGCGAATGCAGGTGGTAGCTTTGCTCATATTGGAGGAGCGATTATAGGTTTTACATATATTAAAGTACTTCAGAAGGGAACAGATTGGAGTAATCTTTTTAAGAAAAAGCCTAAGTTAAGAGTGGTTAAAAATAATGGAGCTAAACCATCTGCTAAGAAAAAAGAGTCATCGGTTGATCAACGAGAAATAGATTCGATTTTAGATAAAATTTCTAAGTCGGGATATGATAAATTAACAAAAGAAGAAAAGGAGACTTTATTTAAAGCCAGTAAACATTAAATAGGGCTTATAGAAGGGGTAAAGTATAGATTAATGAAGAAAAATAAACCAACATTTATTGATAAAGTAGTTCGCCTGGCAGCTGTTGTTTTGGCAATTACTTTAGTGCTTGGTTTTTTAGCTGGTAGATTTGATCCGCGTGAATATAAATACATTCCCTTCTTTGGTTTGGCATATCCTTTTATTCTGCTCTTCAATATCTTCATGATCGTATGGTGGTGTATTAGAAAGCGATGGACCTTTGCGATTGGAACGATTGTATTGATTTTTGTAGGCTGGGGAGCTTTAACAGCAACAATAGGGGTCTTTGGCAAGTCAGGTGAACAAGCCAAAGAGAAACCCGAGCATATAAGAATGATGACCTATAATGTTCATAGCTTTAAACCTTATGGGCTAGATAATATTGAATCGGTGAAACAACAGATGCTGGAACTTATAAGAAATGAAAATCCAGACATCATTTGCTTTCAGGAGTATTTTACCCGTCGTAAAGGCCCTTATGATATCACTGATAGCTTAAAAAGAATATTAAAAACACCATACTATTATTTTGTGCCTTCTTCTGCGAACGATTACGAGGCGACTGGTTTAGCTATATTTTCAAAATATCCCATAAAGGACAAAGGTACCATTGTCTTCGGCGAAAATTTTGGAGGCAATGCCAGTATTTTTGTTGATATAATGATTAAAAAGCAAAAACTGAGGGTTTACAACGTGCACCTGCAGTCCATTTCATTCGATAAGCAAGATTATAGTTATATAGATAAGGTTACGCAAAAGATGGATGCGGATCTTGTGCCTTCGAAACGAATTTTAACGCTTCTTAAAAATGCTTTTGTTAAGAGAAGTGGCCAGGTTGATATTATGAAAGATCACATGGAAACATGTAAAACCCCTTTCTTAATTGCAGGTGATTTTAATGATACTC
The DNA here is from genome assembly GCF_056395165.1 of Pedobacter sp. 10L46_2. Lineage (NCBI taxonomy): Bacteria > Pseudomonadati > Bacteroidota > Sphingobacteriia > Sphingobacteriales > Sphingobacteriaceae > Pedobacter > Pedobacter sp. 10L46_2. The sequence goes on along the minus strand of NZ_JBFTIZ010000190.1, from coordinate 2,938 downwards.
CAGCATCTTACGCAGTAACGCAACTTACAAAATCATTAAATAATACTTTTAAAGAACAAGGCACTGGCCTTGGAAGAACATATAACGGTAAATTCCCTAATTTTCAAATTGATTATATTGCTACAACTAAAGATATTAAAGTGATCAATTACCGCATTATTGATGCTAAACTATCTGATCATTTTCCCGTTCGCAGCGATTTGAGATTAAACCCCTAAAATTTTTACATTTGCAAAATGAATACAGGCTTACAGCTCTATAATACCTTATCACGTAAGAAAGAACTTTTTGAACCCCTTAATGCCCCTAATGTAGGAATGTATGTTTGTGGCCCTACTGTTTATAGTGACGTTCATTTAGGGAATTGTCGCACTTTTATATCTTTCGACCTAATATTCAGATATTTGAAATACAGTGGTTATAAAGTACGCTACGTACGGAATATTACTGATGCCGGCCATTTGGAAGGGGATAGGGATGAAGGAGATGATAAATTTGCTAAAAGAGCTAAACTTGAACAATTGGAACCAATGGAGATTGTTCAGAAATATACGCTGGGTTTCCATGATGTATTAAGGATGTTTAATACACTACCTCCAAGTATTGAACCTACTGCAACTGGTCATATTATTGAGCAGATTGAAATGATTAAGGAGATCATAAAGAACGGCTATGCTTATGAGATAAACGGTACAGTTTATTTCGATGTAGAAAAATATAGTGAGGAATATAATTATACCATATTAACCAACAGAAATCTGGAAGATATGCTTGCCAATACAAGAGAATTGGGTGGGCAAGACGAAAAGCATGGAAGGTTAGATTTTGCGTTATGGATAAAAGCTAAGCCTGAAACAATCATGCGCTGGGCATCACCATGGGGTGTTGGTTTTCCGGGCTGGCATATAGAATGTTCGGCTATGAGTGCAAAGTACTTAGGAGATGAATTTGATATTCATGGTGGCGGTATGGACCTTGCTGCTACTCATCATACCAATGAAATTGCACAATCGGAGGCTTGCAGTCATAAACAACCCGCAAAATACTGGATGCATACCAATATGCTTACTGTAAATGGCACACGTATGTCTAAAAGTGCCGGCAATGGATTTTTACCTGGGGAACTATTCACAGGAAACCATCCTTTACTTGAAAGAGGGTTTAGCCCAATGACGGTTAAATTTTTCATCCTTCAGGCACATTACAGAAGTACTTTGGATTTTTCCAATGAAGCTTTGGATGCTTCTGAAAAAGGTTTCAGAAGATTGATGAATGCCGTGAATTTATTGGAAAAGCTAACTCCTTCAGCAAATAGTGATTTTGAGATAGAACCAATATTTAACAATTGTGTAAAAGCAATGAACGATGATTTTAATAGTCCGGTTGTTATTGCGGAGTTATTTGAAGCAGTACGTATTATTAATACCGTTCATGATGGAAAAGGCAACATATCTGAGGTTGAGCTGGAAAAATTAAAAAAACTCATGAATGATTTCGTTTTTGATGTTTTTGGATTGAAGGACGAAGAGACTTCAAACACTGAATTAAACTCAGTTCTTGATCTCGTTATAGACATAAGAAAAGGGGCTAAGGAGAATAAAGATTATGCTACATCAGACAAGATACGATTGGGTTTACAAAGCATGGGTATCCAACTGAAAGACAGTAAAGATGGAACAACCTGGAATAAAATCTAATTTTGTGTAATTGTTAATTACTTTTTAAAGGAAAAAATTACTCAACCCTTATCTTAGCACAGAAACTATTTAAAAACGATGATGAATAAATTTCTTTATACAATTGCTGTTGCATCCATGACGATTGGTGCTTACGCTCAAAAATCAGATGGAAGCACTAAATCACTTGTTAAAGCAGAGAAAGATTTTGCCGCGAACCTGGCAAAAAATGGTGCAAAAACTGCATTTACTACATATTCAGCCGCTGATGGCTTGGTTTTCAGACCCAACCCTGTAAACGCCAGAACATTTTATGCAACTGAAGACGATACTAAAGACTTAAGCTGGACACCAGTGTACGCAAAAGTATCAAGAAGTGGAGACTGGGGGTTTACCACAGGACCTTTTACCTTAGCCGGGAAAGAAACCCTTTATGGACAATACCTTTCAATATGGAAGGCCGTTAATGGGAAATGGGAACTTGTCTTAGACCTTGGTACAACACATAATAAACCATTAAATAAGGTAACAGAAGAGTTTATAGAACCAAAGGATTTTCATAAACCAAAGTTTTTAAATGATAAAGAACGTGCAACAGGAGCGAATATAATAGCTACTACAGAAAAGACCCTAAGTGCTACCCTTAAATCTTATGGGGTATCGGCTTTTGCGGGATTCTTAAATTCGGATGCAAGAGTTTTGTTTCCAGGTTATGAACCTATTATTGGCAAGGATAAAGCAATTGCATTTTTAAATAGCATGATGAGTAAGGTGTCGTTAAAAACTACAAAGGTGGATAAAGCCGATGGAGGTGATTTAGCCTATACATATGGTGTTGCAACAGTAGATTATAAAGCTGATTTAAGAGAGAGCTTCAACTATGTATTTATTTATGAACGTCAGGCTGATTTTAACTGGAACCTTGTTGCAATGGTATTTGCACCTGCAGAACGTTAACAACATGTAGCGGGAGAAAGCGTTATTTTATAAATCATATTTATCACGAAAGGGTTTCTTAAAGAGTTGATTTAAGAAACCTTTTCTTTTATATAGTAAAGCAAATGAGAAAAATTATACTAACAGTAGCAATATTAATTACCGTTCTTCAAACAATGGCGCAGAAATTCGATCTGCAAGGTAATCGCGGTGCGCGCGGAATAATGCCTGAAAATACAATCCCTGGTATGCTAAGGGCATTGGATCTGGGTGTTAATGCCCTAAATATGAATGTGGTGATTTCTAAAGATAAAAAGGTAGTACTG
>NZ_JBFTIZ010000189.1:7876-21512 GCF_056395165.1 Pedobacter sp. 10L46_2 | reverse complement strand
GTTCAGGAGGGAAAGAACAAGATGAGCGTTTTAAATGCGGTAAGAAACAAAATCATCCATAGGATATTCGCTGTAATAAAAAACCAAACCATCTATAAAAATGATTTGGTTTTGTCATAGAAATCGAGATGACGACGGCCCTAAAACCCAATCTGCAACCCTGCTGAAGCATACGCCGATGCCTTAAAAGAATACCCTTTATCCTGAAAAATCGTCTTTAAACTTCTATTCGTTATTTGTGCCGTCCGCGTAGCATTTAATCCAAAAGTGAGCGGTATAGAAACACGTTTCCCTATCTTTATTTCCGGACGCAATCCCAGAACAACATACTGGTGGGTAAATATCTTATCCTTTCCTTCCTGTTCCAATAAAGCCATCTGTCCGTTAATCTCCGTTACAAAACTTAGCCTTAAGTTTTTATTGACATTGTAGCCTGCCGACATTTCAAGACCGTCCTTCAGCGAAATATGAACACTATAACGTCCGGATGTGGTCCAGTTGAGGTAAAAAGCAGGAAATAGCATCGGAAATCCGAAAGAGTTATTGATAGCAAGACCACCTCCCAAATCCAGATTCGGCCTCAAATGACGAATGAAAACAACACTGGCACTAGCCAATGTATTTTTATACCTGATTTGYGACAATTTAGTACTTGGCATAAAAATTCCGCCACCTATCCCCGCTTTCAGTGACCACCTATCATTTAATGGCCGCTGATAATTAAGACTTAAACCCAGATTCAAAATCTCATTAATAACCAATGGTTCAGTAAAATTCCTATTATTAAGCTTAACATATGCCCCGCCTCCGCTAATAGACCACATCGTAGGGCGGTTTTTCTCATTCAACTTCATCGAGAGAGGAATGTTTATACCTCCCTGATAAACCATTGCTGAACCCTTACTATTCCCTATCGTCTGACTAGAGTCGCCTTCTGTTACCTGATACTTTGACGTCCCAAAATATTCAGTCTTGAAAAAAACCTGTGCACTGATGTTTGTACAAGTCACGCTTATAAAAACACAAATCAATAATAATCTCATAATTTTAATATATAGAAGACGTTTTTTACGTCTGTTGAGACAAATATCAAAGGGATTCCGGCGCGTCGAAAATAGTTTTGACCGATGGGCGTTTCGCTTTGACGCCTGGTAATTGTCTATAGATTAATACCCTTAACTTTGTGGCATGACACTTTTGAAAAACTACGATCGGTTTGTTATCCTCATATGGATATTCCTAACCATTGTCTTTGGCTTTCGATACATACCCGACTCATCTATTGTGGAAGGTGGCTTGTTGGCATTATGCGTCATGTCCTGCGTATACCCATTTACCACATACTTAAGCAAAAACCTGTTACAAAAAGCAATGAGACAAAAAAAGATGCTTTTGTTCGTCGGGCAGTTTTTTCTTGTGTCAGCCATATCTGCCATTTTTATACCTGCAATTCTTTATGGTTTTCTTTATTTAGAAGAAAGCGGCATTTTTCCTCCATCCGAGTTATTATTGGGGAGGAGTGTATTTGGCATAATGTACATAAATGCTTTACTGGTGGCCTTATTCGTTAATTTTGGATTTTGCGGATTGAGGTTCTATGAGGAAAACATGAAACTGCATGAAGCCTTGGTTCAGTCCCAATTACAAATACTTCATCAGCAAATCAATCCTCATTTCATGTTTAATGTACTAAATCACATCAACATACTAATGCTGGAAGATGTAGATCTGGCCTCTTCATTATTAATAAAATATTCTAAAATACTTCGTCATCAACTCAACAGCGAGAAAAACAGAAAAGTAAGCATAGAGCAGGAAGTTCAATTCTTAAAGGACTTTATTGATATAGAAAAAGTACGCTGGGGAAACGAGCTGACCATAAATTGTTCCTGGAAGGTCGAAGATAACGACAGGGAATTCCCCCCTTTGTTGTTGATTACATTTATAGAAAATGCCTTTAAACATGTTTCTCGTGGCATATCAGAGGCTTATGTAAAGATAAATTTTGAGCAGACAGCAAAGTCGGTTTGCCTGGAAATCGAAAACTCCAAATCGAATATTCAACAGGAAAAAGACAGCGTTTCGGGATTAGGACTAGACAACATTAGAAAACGTTTAGATATTCTTTATGCCAACGATTATAGCTTGACAATCAAGGATTCTGAAACAACTTATTATACAAAACTGGTGATCAAAATATAGAATTATGGCAGAGATTGCCCATGCTGTCCGGGCTTGAGTTTTTAGAATCCCTGGACAAATCCCCACTCACCATATTAACCACAGCTTATTCAGCGCATGCACTGGAAGGCTTCAGGTTGAATGTTGTAGATTATCTGTTGAAGCCCTTAGAGTTTCAACGTTTCTTTCAGGCAGCAAACAAGGCATTGGATCTGTTTCAATCTCGTATCGTATTACAAAATAGTAAGGAAGGCTCCGACTCAGATATGTACATCAGACAAGGTGATACTTTCCGGCGAATAGTTTGGGAAGATATCCTATTTGTGGAAGGAATGCAGAATTACCTGAAACTGCACTTCAAAGATAAGACCTTTGTTATTCATCAGACAATGACCTCATTAGAGGAAATGCTCCCTAAGGATTCGTTCTTCAGAATACATGTATCCTACCTGATTAACATCCGTAAAATCGACGCCATTTCCGGAGGCCGGGTTTTTATTGACGGAAAACAACTCCCTATATCACGCCACAGAAAAGAAGACCTGCTTAAAACGGTAGTATATATTAAGTTAATAAGCAAGTAAGTGTTGCTGCTATCCAAAAAGCTACTGCGACCTCAAACTTGTCGCCGGATTCATCATCGCAGCCTTCACAGACCTGTACCCCACAGTCAAAACCGCCACAGTCATATTTACCAGAATTGCCAGTACAAAAATCCCTGCCCCAATACTGATCCTGTAAGGAAAATTCTCGAGCCAGTTATTCATCACCCACCAACCAAGAGGCGCAGCAACTACAAAAGCAATTAGCAGCAAACGGGTAAACTCCTTACCAAAAAGCCATACAATGCTCTGCACACTGGCGCCCAATACTTTGCGCACACCTACTTCCCTGGTTTTTTGAGCAGCCATAAATGAGATCAGTCCGTACAAGCCCAAACAACCGATCAGTATCGCAATACCGGCAAAAACCTGTATCAGATTCAATATAATCCGGTCGCGATCATAAAACTTAGCAATCCTATCATCCAGAAAATCATACTTATACACATTATTCGGGTACACCTTAGCCCATACGTCCTTCATAGCACCAAGCGTAGCATTCATATTTGCCATATTCACTTTTACCGCACAAGCACCGTAATTATCACGCAAAGTGGTAATATAAAGCGCATCAATACCCTGATGGAAAGACTTATTGTGGAAATCCTTAACCACACCTACCACTGTACCCTTATAACCATTCATCACCGCAGTTTGCCCAATAGCATCCTGATTTTTGGCCAACCCCAGCTTCCTTACTGTGGTTTCATTAACCAGAAACTCACGCACGGTATCCGAAGGCATCAAATTACGCCCGGCTAGGATTTGCAAATTGAACATAGAAGCATAATTGGCATCCCCCGCTTTTGTTGATATGCCAAAATCTTCGGCCTTTGGGCGGGAACCAAACTGAATACTAGTGCTCGGAGCGAATTCAGAAGCCGGCGCATCACCACAAAACGTCAGATTTTCCACCCCGGTTATTCCCGAAAGTCCGGCTTTAAGCGCACTGAGTTTAGTAATTTCATTATTTGGAACCGGAAGCATTACCACAGCATCCCTGCGGAAACCCATATCTGCCTGCCTAGAATAGCGCACCTGACCAGCCACCACAAGCGTACCGATAATCAGTAACTGACAAATAGCAAACTGCATAACCACCAAGCCCCTCCTCATAGAAATACCACCGGCATCTTTTTGCGACAATTTCCCCTTCAAAGCCAGCACAGGCTGAAGACCAGCGAGGATCAAAGCCGGATAAGAACCCGACAGCATGATCATAACAAGGAACAATGCGGGCAAAAACAGCAACATATATACATCGCTGAAAAGATGAAGTTTCACCTGCACATCAAACAACTGGTTCACATAAGGTAAGCTCAACTCAGCCATAATCAAAGCCACCACCATAGCCAGCATCGTAATCGCCGCAGTCTCTACTATAAACTGCCAGAACAGCTGCCAGCGCTGCACCCCCAGCACTTTCTTGATACCAATTTCAATAGAACGCTTCAACGCCTGCGCAGTGGCCAGGTTAATAAAATTCACACAAGCGGTGATGATCAGGAAAACGCCGATTAACGACAAAGCCCATAGATTTCTCTTTTCAACCGGACCATGCAAATTAGGATTAAAATGGATATCAGAAAGCGGTTGCGCCCTGAATTGAAAATACTTGGCATCTTTCGCATTGTAATGACTTTTGGACATGGCAATAAGGGCCTCTTTTATTCTGGCAGGCGTTACACCCGGTTTAACCAGGATAAAACACTGCAGACTTCTGCTCACACTAAACCACCAATCCTTTTCAACCATCCATGGACTATGTTGTTTCAAATGCTCAAAAGGCACGTAAATTTCTTCAGGCCGATCGGTATTAACAGGCAGATCTTTTAGAATCCCTGCAACTGTCACACTAAATATATTATCTACACGAAAGGTCTTCCCAATAGGATCTGCCCCGCCAAAATATTTCCTGGCAATGCGTTCTGTAATCAACGCCGTATTGGGCACACGCAATGCCGATTGCTTGTTTCCGCGGATCAATGGTAAGTCCAGGATATCAAGAAACTCTGGCTCAGCAAAAGCCAGACTTTCCTCAAACTTTGCTTCTGTGCCATTGGCCGAAGGAATAGCAATAACCCTGTCGGGAATAGCCGCCACACTTGCAACCTTTTCCGCAAGCGGATAATCACTTCTGAAGGTTTCCGCAAGCGGCGAAGTTACCCCAGTGCTATAAGTAGTCTCTTCACCATGAAATTCCGTAGTGATCCGGTAAACCCGATCGGCTTTAGAATGGTAGCCATCAAAACTCAGGTGGTATTTCACCAATGCAAATATCAGGACAGCAGAGGCAATCCCCAGTGCCAGGCCAAGCACATTAGTAAGTGCATATGATTTATTGCGCTTCAAATTCCGGAACGCGATCTTGAAGTAATTTTTCAGCATAGCTATATTTTTTAATCAAAATCAGCATTACAACAACATAGCCATAAGGTAAAAAATCCTTTTTTAAGCCACAAACGCCAATTTCACGGCAAATCACTTGTGCGAATATGAACACCACTGTCCGAAATCAAACAACCTCCTCCTCTCCACCATACCTCCGTCATTTTGGCTACTACATTCCTCAATATGGCCACATCCAGCACCCAACTTCTGTTGACTTTTGTATATCACATTTAAACAATGACAAAATGAAAAAAACAATTTTTATTACAGGAGCATCTTCAGGCTTAGGAAAAGCCGCTGCCAAACTGTTTCAAAGTAACGGCTGGAACGTTATCGCCACAATGCGCAATCCCGACAAAGAAACAGAATTGAATACACTGGAAAATGTAACCTTACTACCATTAGACGTTACCAATGTAGAACAAATTCAAAACACAGTAAAAGAAGCAATAGCAAAACACGATATCGATGTGGTATTAAACAACGCAGGCTACGGATTGGTAGGTGCGCTGGAAGCGATTTCAGATGAACAGCTCGTGAAACAAATTGACACCAACCTGTTGGGGGTGATCCGCGTTACCCAGGCTTTTGTAGCGTATTTCAGAGAAAAGAAAAGCGGATTATTCCTGACCACTACTTCTATTGGCGGCCTCGTAACTTTCCCTCTGGACTGTATTTATCACGCTACAAAATGGGCTTTGGAAGGTTGGAGCGAAAGCATGTCATTTGAATTAGGCCTTCACAACATTGGCATCAAAACCATCGCACCAGGCGGAATTAAAACCAATTTTGCAGGAGAATCTTTAGCTGTTGCTCACCACCCTGCCTACGAAGAAGGATTAGAAAAATTATTCGGTTTAATGAATCCCGACAATTTTGAGCCGGTAGAATTAATCGCCAAAGTGGTGTACGAAGCCGCTACCGATGGTAAAGATCAACTTAGATATGTGGCTGGAGAATTTGCCAATCAACTATATGCAAGACGTCTCGAGATTGGTGCTGAAGCAGCAGTAAAAGAGATGAACAAAATGGTGTTCGGAGAATTAGTAAATTAGCACAATGAGGAAAGAAGCAGACAATCTTTTGAGGATAAATTCTATTTCAGAACTGCACCGGATGCTGGGCTTACCTAAACCCCTGCATCCGTTGATCAGCCTTGTAGATAATTCCACAATGGTAATGAATGAAGCCTATATCAAAAGTTCTTTTGTGTTCAATTTCTACAAAATATCTTTCAAAAAGACATTGAAAGGAGTATTCGGCTATGGTCAGGGATACTATGATTTTGACGAGGGTGGTATGATATTTACCGCTCCCAATCAACTGATCTCAATTATTGGAGATGATAAAGAGTACGAAGGTTTTTCACTGCTTGTCCACCCCGATTTTATCCGGAATTACCCCTTATGCAAGAACATAAAGTCGTACGGATTTTTCTCTTACGAAGCCAATGAGGCATTGCACCTGTCTGATAAGGAAAAGACAACTATTTTGGGCGTTCTGGATAACATTCAGCAAGAATTAAATGGCACTATCGACGATTTCAGTCAGGACCTCATGATTTCTTATATTGAAGTATTGCTGAATTACAGTAATCGCTTTTATAAACGGCAATTCATTACCCGTAAAGCGGTAAACAATGATTTACTCGTGAAAATGGAAGATGTGCTGAGCAGTTATTTTGACAAAGAGGAACCACTGGACAACGGATTGCTTACCGTGGATTATCTCGCACAGCATTTAAATGTTTCGCCAAGGTATCTTAGTGGTTTCGAGCACCCCCAATCATTCAGTAAAATCTTTAAAAAGAAAACCAATGTCACGCCGCTGGAATTCAGGGCCTCATTCAATTAAAAAACCGCAATGGACATCAAATCATTTATATCAGACTGGATTAATCTGAGCAATGCCCTCGATACCGATAAATACCTCCAGAAATATAACACAGATGCTATTTTAGACGATCCTTCTGTTGGCAGAAAATTTATTGGATACGCTGGCATCAAAGATTATTTTACAAGCTATTTTATCGGATACAATACACATACCCGATTGATAAAACTGGATATCAATAATAACGAAGCACATCTGGAGGTAGAGTTTACCGGCGAATTTCCAGAGGGAAAAATCGGCGGCATATTTGACATGACATTTAAAAATGGAAAGATAGCAACCGTAAAAGCAGATTTAATTTAAAAAACAGTTTTTCACATCCCTCCCAGAAAAGAAATATAGTCCTTCGCACTCTCTTCAATTCTTGCTTCAGTTGCATCATGCTCCGCCCCATAAAAAGCAAAAAGTGGTTTATAATCTGCTTTGATATAATCAAATGTCACTTCAAACGGAGCAGTCAGTTCTTTGAGCGTATATTTATACCTTCCTTCCGAATGGTAATCCTCTTCATTTATACCCGCAGCAATACCCAAAGCTATTTTCTTACCAGCGAGTTTATACCCACTGCCTTTACCATATGCCCAGCCATGCGTCAACACCAGATCCAACCATCTTTTTAAAAACGGCGGACAATTAAACCAGTAAAATGGAAACTGAAATATGATTTTATCATGTGCTGCGACCAGTTCTTGCTCATGTGCAACATCAATTTGTTCATCCGGATAAAGGGCGTGCAGATCATGTATGGTATACTTTTCAGGGTATTTATTTAATTCTTCAATCCATCGCTTGTTGATTACCGAATTTTCGAGATCCGGATGTATCACAATCACCAAAGTCTTCATGCTATAATTATTAAAAGTTATGCGTTTAAATTTGCACTGCAAAGATCAGGCTTATAACGCTCCGCTGAAATACGGGGGTAATTAATCCCTTAGTGATAAATTAATCCCTATGGACTTAAACCATCAGTTTAGTACTTTTGAATTTTATAGAAAGCCATATGTATCAGCGAAAAATTCCCATCGATTATAATTGCGGCCTTATTGTAGCCATGGAAGTGGTAGGCTCTAAATGGAAATTTTGCATACTTGATGAAATTTCAAAAGGAGAAACCCGTCCCAGAGACATCCTAAATGCAATAACCGGCATAACCAGACGCGTATTACAGCAACAATTGAAGGAATTAGAATTTCATGGAATGATTGGAAAAACAAGCTATGCTGAAGTCCCTTTGCGTGTAGAATACCACCTTACCGAAACCGGAAAATCCCTTCTCCCGCTAATCTCTGCCGTTGATAAATGGGGATTGGAGTTCGCTCCCCAGTTAAAAACCGTTCTGGAAACTCCCCCAACATCCTAGCACACTCGTCATTTTTCCTCGTCATCTCCTTTGGTTAATCAAGGAGATGACGACCCCTTTAGATTAGCCCTTCCCTTTCATTACTCCTGCCTTTTTATAAAAACCATCTGACAACTCCCTCTTCCCTAACTCCTTATAATAATCACCCATTGCCTCATAAGATTTATAACTATTCGGATAATTTTTCAAATTCAAATCAAGATACTTCTTTGCTCTGTCAAATTGCTTAGACCCCATCAGTTCATGAGCCACCGCATTTATCAACTCTCCCGGAGGGGCAACTTTATACCCTAATCTCTTACTAACCATCTCGTAATGCGCTGCCAGTTTTCCATCCTCACTGTAATCTGGAGCAAAGAACCCTGGGAAAGGAAAACTGATCCCATAAAAATTATAAATAAAACCCATGGCATCAATAATGCCTGGCAAAGCAACACCTCCATGATCGTAATCAGGGTAGTATTTCGATTGGTAGATCAATGGATGCGCACCTATTATCGATTTAATGTACTGATCAAAATTCCACTCTGAACGCATAGGTAAAGTTCTGAGATTCGTATCCGTTTTTAGCGCCTCAATCGACAAACTTTTGTCAACCGAATGTGCGATAGCAAGAAAAACACTAGTATTAGAATAATCAGCAAGGGTAAGTTTGTTTTTTACAGAATTGATCCAGTTTYCCTTTTCCCACCAGGTGGTCGGGTCGAGCACAACATGGTTCTGGAACAATCCCTTATGATTCAGTAGAGCATTGATAGCAGCCAAACCCCCAAGCGAATGACCTATTATGGTGCGATGCGGAGCTGCAGGACAAATGGAATCTATATGTGGAATAAGTTCTTTTTCTATAAATCCAAGAAACTTTTCACCATCACCAGAACTGGCTGCCATGCCGGCAGGAACAAGAGGAGGATTCGGCCAGTGTGTAGGACTCAAATCTCTCATCCGGTCGGTATTGACTATACCTACAACGATGACCTTTGGACTTGAAAAGTTCCCACTGCCTCCGCCTTTGCTTTCGGAAATTGCGGCTATCGTTTGAAAGTATGAGCCAGCGTCAAGAACATAAATAACAGGATACTTCTGATCCGGTGCAAATTCGTCTGCTGGAGTATCCGGAAGATGGACAAGAATCTCTCGCTTTTCGCCCAGTATCTTAGAATAGATACTGTCCCGAAAGCCTAAAATCATTAACTTCTTAGTTTGGGCGACTAAGAAGAATGTTGAACTTACAAATAGTCCGATGGTTAAAATTAGCGTTTTCATAACGCAATGATAGCACTTGATACTACATGCCTTAAACAAATGTGACGGAACCCCGAAAATATGTGACCAATTGAAGAATGAAGCTACAGAACGCTATTTTCCTATAAAAATATAACACTTCTTCTTCCTAACCCACTTCGTCATTCTTCCCGTCATCTCCTTTGATTAACCAAAGGAGATGACGGTGGCCGCCCCTCTTTACAACTTAACCTGCAGCGTTAAATAAAACGTCCTGTTATCAGACGGCAAAATACCCGGCCCGGGATAACCATCTGCCCTACGGGTAAAATACTTCTCATCCAGCAGGTTATTGATACTTCCAGATAAGGTAAACAACTTCCATCTGTAGGTTGCGCTAAGATCCATTACCTGATACGCAGGTACTACCCCATCAATTGCCCTATCTGATCTTTCAGCATTGGTCGCATCAGAATACTGTTTACCAACATGAGAAAACTGGTAAGCAACATCAAAAAGCTTATTCCCAAAAGAAACACCTGTACGAAATAAAATAGGCGGAACAAATTCAACCAGATTATCCTTTCGAACCGATGGGTCCAAACTGGTGATATATCTCGCATCTATCAACGCAAAATTGGTATAAACGCTGAGTTTATATTTACTGGTTCCTTTACTAATAGCCTTCAATAAATCACCTTCTATTAAGCTCTCAAACCCAATATTACGACTATCCCCTATGTTTTTCCTTAGGCGGTAGTTTTCCAGATTATCAGCGCTTTTTGTGTTTACTGAACCAATGCGTTTATTGTATTTCAGATAAAACAAGCTCAGGTCGTACCGCATCCAGGAGTTCACATGACCTCTTATACCGCCATCAATGGTATACCCCTTTTCATCTGACAGAGTAGAATCGACGCGGGCATTCGGATTGACAACCCTGATATCGTTGAAATTTACACTGCGATAGTTTTGTGATACATTGGCATACAGTTCAATGCCCTTCATAGGTTTATATGAAGTACCTAAACCAAAAAAGACGAAGGCCCGGTTATTTGTTTTCTTCTCAAAATTCTGGATGTAGTAAAAATCATCATAAGGACTTGATTTGGTGGCATAATACCCGTCTGCTTTAGTAGAAATAAACTCGAACCTCGCACCCGGAGTAACGCTCCATTTTTCAGTCAGCTGGAAAATATTCTCGGTAAAAACCGCCACATTAGTCCCTGGAAATTCATAACCGGAGCCACTCGGAAAGCTACCTGTGTATTTAAAAGTCGGGCCGCTGCCATCATCTGCATTCCCCTGATTGCGCAGGGTTAAACCCTTGTAAACCCTCACGCCCCCCAAAAAGGTACTAGGCTGATTGTTTACTAATTTATACTGATGAAGCAAACGTATCTCTGACCCAAAATTCTTAAAAGTATCGTCCAGTAAATCACGCTGACCTCCAGGGTCCGGTCTGTTGATATAACTGTGCCTGTCTGCTACCATGTAGATAATAGCTACGCCAGTTAATTTTCGTATGGTCATTAAACTCATAATCAAGGGTAACGCTAGCCAAATTCCAATCTACCTTAAACCAGTTTCGGGCGCGGTTAGACTGACTTGGATCAGCTTCAAATTCCTCATCAGTTAAGCCGCCCGGTAGCTGCGCCAGGTAATGCATGTAAGTGTATTCACCCGTTACTTTGAGCTTTGGTGTAAACTGGTAATCGAGGTGCAGATAAGCCCCATTCTGGTCAAAATGACTGTTTGGACGCCAACCATCACCACGTTTATATTGGTAGTAAGCATAATAATTCAGCTTTTTTACCTTGCCACCAATACTATTAAAAGAATTAAAAAATCCATAGGAACCTGCAGTTTGGCGACTGGTAACCTCCACCGGTTTATCTGCAGGGCCTTTTTTTAGCTGGAAATTTATCAGACCACCAAATTGTGTCCCATACTGCAAACTGGCAGCACCGCGGATAATCTCTATCCTGTCCAATGCTTCGGCAGGTGGTGTATAGTAACTTTCCGGGTAACCTAAAGCATCCGCGCTAATATCATAACCGTTTTGACGAGTGTTAAAGTTCGATACCCGACTTGGGTTTAATCCCCTGCCTCCAATGCCAAGCTGAAGTCCGCCACCATCATATTCAATAATGTTGATTCCCGCAACACGACTGTATATCTGCCGGGTATTGTTAGTGGCCAGGTTTGCATTCAAATTTCCTACATTAACCACCTCAGTTTTTTTCCCCGCATAAATGGCAGTTCCTTCTACCTGCCTTAAATTGCCCGATGCCATTCGCTGACTGCTATCCTGTACATTGACTTCGTTTAATTGTCTGGTATCAGCATCTTCTAAAGCGATGTTAAGGACAATATTGCCGTTAACGTTGATTTTTTTACGGAAGTTTTTTGCGCCTACCAGGCGAACAAGCAGCTCATATTCTCCGCCAGCAATTTCCTTAAACTCAAAATTACCATGCTCATCACACGCGGTCTTCAAGCCTCCGGGAGCCAGGCTCACAGTTGCACCACCGGCAGCCTGATCGTTGATTTGCACTTTACCATTAATGGTATAGTTTTGTGCAAACGCGTTTAAAAAACAGATATTAAACAGTACAAAAAGAAATATTTTACCAAAGGTGTTATTTTTCATCTTTAACAAGGGGTAGTATCCAGGTATAATGACGCCAGCTAAAAGGCTGTCTGGATAGATCAATAGTGGGGTTAGTAAATGGGCGCGAACGTTCTCCGTTCAGCGCCACGTAACATTCTGCATAAACAGCCGGATCTTTTAGCCCGCGCTGTTTGTATACCGATGCCAGATAATGCGCATAGCGCAAGATCAGATCGGGTTGGGTACTCATCATTTTATCCTGTAAAGGAGTAAGAAACTCATTGTTATTAACTTCATAAATTTTTCCGGTAGAAGGTTCTTTAACATAAAAAAAAGTATTGCCCGATTTTTCCATCAGCATTACACGCCACGAAAAACGGTAACCCTCTTCATACCAGAACAACTGACCGGGATAAGCTAAAAACCGTAAGGGAACAATTAATTGAACACAAAAATAGAAACCTAAAGCAACCATAAACATGCTGTTTACGCGCGCAGGCAAGTGATAAACACTATGATCGGAAGTAGTTTGTCCCGGGCTTTTAATTCGGTTCAGTAATTTTTGCTGAGCGGAAGAGCTGAAGAAAATATAGCTACAGATGATCATCACATAAGGGAACATCCCTATGCCGGGAAAAAACAAAGCTGTAGCCAGATGGAAGCCGATCACAAAAACATAGGCGATGGGACGGGTCTTCCGGTTAACTAAAAAGAAAGTGATAAAAAGATCATATAGTGCACCAAACCAACTGAAAAAATAAGCCACCCAGCTTTTGTACATCAAACCGCCGATCAGTGGCAGATGGCTTTTGGCAGGCAGCCAGATTTTCATGGGCGTAGCGTCCAGTAGCCAGTCAGGACTGAGTTTGGCAAGTCCTGCAAAAAAGTAAACCACTGCAATTTGCAAACGGATAATACCAACGGTCCATAATGGGACCATATCACGCCTTAAATCAGGCCATATTTTTACATCAATGGAAAAATACCGGTTTGCAGGAAGCCAGATCATTAAAAACCCAACCAGACTGATAAAATAATAGTGATTGAGATAGTTGGTCGCATCAATCATTTCAATATAGGTGAAGGACAGGAAAAAGACCACTGCTGTAATGCGGTACAGAAGTCCCGCAGCCATTCCCAGAGCTGAAACGCAAGCCAGCAAAAAAAGGAGGTGCATCCCGGTACCACCAAGTGGATGCACCCACTCAAACCCCCAGTAGTTAAAGTAAAACCGGGGCGTCACATATAAATCTGTTATCCATCCATTGAGCCAGAAACGCATAATTCCGGCAAACATCATTAACCCAAAAAGCACCCTGAAAATAACCAGCGGTGCAATAGATACAGGAGCGGTGCAATAGATACAGG
>NZ_JBFTIZ010000189.1:0-7832 GCF_056395165.1 Pedobacter sp. 10L46_2 | reverse complement strand
CCATCAGTATCCTGATAGGTAATACGCACGCCTGTTGCCGAAGCTACATCGGTCTTAATCAATGTCAATAGTATTTGTATCTCACGGTAAGCAGCCTCAATTTCTGTTTTCTTATTGGCCAAAGCAGTTGAGAACGGATCAGGTATCGCATTCAGTTTAACAATAGCTAAATCAAACTGTTTAATTACGTCATCACTTAATGGTTTCTTATTTAAAGCGACCAGGTAATCAGACATCCCCTTACCGCTATTGTTTCCGGTAAACATCTTTTTAAGGTTAGTCAGGTTTGCTACCGCCAGTGAAACAGATATCCCTGCGTGATAACCCTCTGTTTTATCCGGATATTGAACTCCTCCCGATTGTTTGCCAAATGGCCAGCCAATACGAGGTCCTTTCATCTGGTCCATTTCATAGGCGAACTGGTTGATCAGAAAAGCAATAGGGCTACCTGCATCAGAACGTGTATTTTGTACAAATTCTGCTTTGTAGGTATTTTTCCAGGTAGTAACTACACCACCGGTAAGCGTTTTCATTCGTGCAAGCAGATCCTGTACATATTTTTTACGGTTAGCAGCACTGCTACCACTGAATTTAGCCAATGCATCGGGAGCAAACAACACATAATCAAGCGAAGGAAAACCTTGCTGATCTATGGTGGAATTTTGCGTCAGGTCGTAAGTTCCACGGGTAATGTTTCCGTCAATTACTGCGTTATCTGCCGGAAACGTATTTAGAAAATTATTAAGTAAAACCCGCTCTGAAGGTCCGAACTGATTTACCGATACCTGCTCATATTGCAGATATGCAGTCTTAAATGCAACTTTTAAAGTTTGTTGGTTATCCGCATTCGGGGTGGCAAGAAACGTATTTGCAGTGGTTTCCAACTGGGTGATTTGGTCCTGTAGCCCCATATATGCAGGAATAATCAAATTGTCAGCATAGTTCGTTAGCATACCGGCTTTATCAAAGCCATCTGCTTTCGGACCATTATCTGTGCCCGATTTTTTAGAGCAGGCAACGATGAAAACTGTAATTGCCAGTATGGTGACTCCCATGCCGTATTTGATTCGATTGATATTCATATTCTTTAACTTAATGTATTAACAATGAAAGCTCCTGGCGCAAAAGTGCCAGGAGCCTTACTAAAACAAAACTGCTATTTAGTTTAAACCGTAGGTTGTTTTTAATATATTTTGTGCCTCAACCAATTTAGTAAAATTAGCCTCGTTGATTAATGTATAGAAATTAGTACCGATTGTTGCTTTAAGCTTCTGGTAGTTTGCGTCCGTTAATTTACTGTTTGCAGGGCGATATTTGAAGCATGAAATAAATCCATAACCTTCAGATAAAGCATGGAACTGCGTAGGCAGGTCACCAACGCTTACTGAATTAGTAGGTATTGTAGTGTAAGCAAGTGCCGCGGCAGCAACCAATTGCTCCCATTTAGCCTGAATAATAGTGATCTGCTCTTTTACAACTAGGTAATCTTTAGCCCCAATTGCCGCACGGCCTTTTAAGAAAGCGTTGAAAATTATTTTACCTGCTTCAATTCCTTTACCGCGTTCAGCAAGATAACCACCCCATAATAATGGTCTAACCGCATCTGTGTTAGCATAGGTTTTGTCCGGATTGTAATCAACAGGTACACCTAAATAACCAAAAGCTTCATCCCAGCTGCGTTGCATAGCTGTTGTACCATTAGTAACAGTAACATTATTAGCATCAGGCACACTGTTTAGGATATTAATAGCTTCTTTAAAGAATAAAGCGCCCATCATACCTTTAGCTACTGCCTGGTTGTACTCTAAACCTGTTGCGCTTACCAGTCTTTTTGAAGTGCCTTTAATAACGTAACCAGCACTACCGTTTGTAGCTTCAATGGCATTTTTAGTACTGTTTGCAGCTTGCTCCACAAAGTATCCTGTGAAAGTTTCAGCATCAGCAGTTTTGTCAGCCAGTTTCACACCAGATGCGTTTAGAGTTGCATCAGTTGTAAATGGATTATTAGTATTGTTAAAATAATCATTTGCTTTTGTTGAAGTAATGGTAGCATTTAATGCAGTTCCAAGGTAAGAGTTCAACTCTAAAGCCATTTTTACCCTTTGCGTCGAAGCAGTGTAGTTTGCTCCGGCGAAGTTGTAGGTTGTTGGCACTTCATAAGGAGGAATAACATCATCCTGAACATTATCTTTCTTACACGAAGCAAGACCCACAACAGCAAGGGCAATAAATACTGAACTCTTAAAGTATTGAATTTTCATTTTTCTATTTGATTATATAATTTATCACTATATTGTTTGTATTAAGTCTAAATAAGTGCTAATCTTGCTGCAAATATTAAAGCCAATTCTAAAGAATTTCTAAAGAGTCTAAAAAAATCGTATTTAATTTGAATAATAATTATGAAGGTGTTGTTTGTAGAAGATGAACCGGTACTATTGGAAGAAATGGAAACCTATTTCAGCTCACTCGATTGCATATGCGAACAGGCTATAACTTTTGGTCAGGCCGAGCAGAAACTAAGGGACTACATGTATGATGTTGTAGTGCTCGACATTACCCTGCCCGATGGAAGCGGGATAGACCTCATAGAAGACATCAGAAAAAGCCATCTGGAAACCGGAATCCTTATTCTCTCGGCAAAAGATTCGCTTCAGGACAAACTGAATGGATTAAATCTTGGCGCCGACGACTACCTCACAAAACCTTTTTACCTGGAAGAATTGAACGCCCGGGTCAACGCCATATACCGCAGAAAAACATTAAAAGGTG
Source organism: Pedobacter sp. 10L46_2 (assembly GCF_056395165.1). Classification (NCBI taxonomy): domain Bacteria; kingdom Pseudomonadati; phylum Bacteroidota; class Sphingobacteriia; order Sphingobacteriales; family Sphingobacteriaceae; genus Pedobacter; species Pedobacter sp. 10L46_2. Next base: position 5,060 of record NZ_JBFTIZ010000189.1, on the reverse strand, counting down.
CCGAACAGATCACATTCGACGATTTCACCATGCACCCTTCTTCCAAATCATTCTTTTTCAAAGACAGCGAGGTAAGCCTAACCAGAAAGGAATACGACATGCTCATTTATTTCGTCATCAATAAGAACCGTGTGGTGAGCAAAGCATCAATAGTTGAGCACCTTTGGGGAGATCATTTCGACCAGAGTGATAACTTCGATACGGTATATGTACACATGAAGAATCTGAGGAAAAAACTGTGCAACATTTCCGGCAAAGAATACATCAAAACAGTATATGGAATGGGTTATAAGTTTACGTACTAGTGAGGCTCTTATCAAAAATTAGTTATTATCATTTTGGACTAAGTGCATTGGTTTTAGGCATTACCGGCTGCATGCTGTTCCTTTTTCTGAGGCATGAAATATCTAAAGAAATAGAGGAGCAGCTGGAATTACAGACCGATATGGTTGCCGAAGAAATCCATATGGGGCGAACGGTAGCTTTCCCATTGGTAACCATCACCAAGGGCGATGAAAGCCTGATGAAGCTGCCTAAAGTTTTTAAAGACACCCTCATTTATGATCGGCTCCAAAAAGTAACTGAAGGGTACTACTACTTCTCAGAGAGCAAAAAGATCAATGGTCAGCCCTACCGCATTAGGGTTATGACTACATATATTGGCTGGGACAATTATTCTAAAACCATCCTCTACATTTTCCTGTCCATAGCAGTCCTGTTAATTGTACTTGGCACGTTGGTCAACTATTTCATTAGCAGCAGGATATGGAAACCATTTTTAATAAACCTGAAGCGGATGAAGGGGTACTCTGTAAGTTCAAAAGAAGAATTACAGCTAACGCGTACTGATGTGACTGAGTTTAAGGAAATGAACAGCGTACTTATCGATTTGGCGGCCAGGGGCAAAAGGGAATATACGGCTTTAAAGGAATTTACTGAAAATGCCTCACATGAAATTCAAACCCCTCTTAGTATCCTGAAAACGAGATTGGAAAGTATTAGTCAGCAACCATTAACGGGAGACATTGCGCGTTTACTTAACGATGCAAAAGAAGCAACAATACGCCTTAGTAAAGTAAACAAGGGTTTGCTGCTGCTGGCCAAACTGGAGAATAATGCATTTACCGACGTACAATGGGTATCCTTAGAGAATACGCTGAAACGCAATTATGATTTAATGGAAGACCTGTTTCAGCATAAAGACTTACAGGTTGAACAGCATATTGAGTCCAAGGTAGTGTATGCCAGCTCATTCCTGATGGAAGTTTTGATTTCTAATTTGCTAACAAATGCCCTTTCTTATACCGATGCCGGTTCCAAAATAGTTTTTAGCCTGAATGAACATTCGCTGGCGATCAGTAATGAAGGAGAACCGCTTTCTTTCCCTGAATCTAAGTTGTTCACCAGATTTGGCAAAGGAACTGCCGGGTACAAAGGCAATGGTCTTGGATTATCAATTGTAAAGCAGATTTGCAACATTAATAAGTGGCAGGTTACTTATCATTATGAAAACAACATGCACAGATTTAGCATTGCTTTTTAACCCACCCCGCAACCAATCCCTACGCTAATCAATATAAAATACGCCACATCCGACTGGTTAAAATGCGTTCTCAAAGTCTTCAATGCCGCGATAAGATGGTTCTTCACCGTGTTCCTAGATAAATGCAACTGCTCTGCAATTTCATCATAGCTAAGCCCCTGGTACCGGCTCATTCGAAAAATCAGCTGTTGCTGTGGCGGCAGCTGCACCAAAGCACTTTCTGTAAACTGCCTTAGGTCGCTTAACAACAAAGACTCTTCAGTTTCATTGATTACCTTTTCCATATCCGTCCAAAGCGCATCAATAGCCCTTTGCAACGTGGCCAGATCTCTTAGTGCATTTAGCGCCAGCGTTCTGGTAATGGTATACAGATAAGGCAAAACTCCTCATTTAACCTGTCGCGGTTAACTCAAACATTTAACAAAGCATCGTGAACAATTTCTTCAGCCCGTTCCCTGTTTTAAGAACCTAAAACAGAAAACATATAGCTTATTGAAATGCAAGTCAAAAACCTGCCTGAATGCACGTTCATCCCCCTGTTTCAATGAAACAGTCAGTTCCAGATCGGAAAAGTTACTGTAAGCGTTCATAAATATCTTTAATCCCTTCCAGTAAAGTTATATAAAATATTTAACAGTAGGTTAACATTTACTTACTAAAGTGTAAACGCCACGTACGCATCGCTAGATTTGCCTCCCCATTTTGAGCCTCCGCAGGCAATCACCACATATTGCTTACCATCAGCTTCATACACTGCCGGCGTGGCTACACCCGGTGCAGGTAAATCTGTTTCGAAAAGTATTTTCCCTGTTTTTTTATCTATCGCCCTGAATTTACCATCCGCTGTTGCACCAATAAAGATAAGTCCGCCTGCAGTAACCACCGGGCCTCCGTAATTCTCGCGCCCTGTAGTGGGCACTCCTTTCTTTTTCAGTTCTTCAAATTCACCAAAAGGAACTTTCCACACATATTTCCCGGTATTCAGGTTGATGGCATTTAAAGTTCCCCATGGCGGACTGATCGCAGGATAACCTTCCTTAGTCAGGAACTTGTTATAACCCGTAGATCCATAAGAAGGCTTTGCTGCCTTTGCGGTTTTGGCCTCTGATTTTCCGGTATAAGGCTTTGCCTGTTCAGCTTTAAGATCAAGAATAAATGATCCTATTGCGTTTTTTTCTTCTTTACTCAGGTGATTAAATCCCGGCATCATCCGCCTGCCTGTAGACAACAGCTCGGTAAACTGCGTTAGGTTATATTTCTTCTCAACACCCACTATCGACGGATAATCCCCTGCACCCAATCGTTCCGGACCATGGCAAACCATGCAATGCTTATTATACAAGGCCGCGCCTGCTTCCAGATTCGTTTGCGCCGTAGTTACAGGCGGCTCATTCTCCACAAGGTTCAGCACCCAGGCCATTTCATTGGCATTTACGTACAGGATATTTGATTCAGGATCAAAAGCCGGGCCTCCCCACTCGCCTCCACCGTCATACCCCGGAAAAATAATGGTTCCTTCTTTGGTCGGCGGAGTATATATTCCCTGCGAACGATAAGTTTTAAAGCGCTTTTTAATATCCTGTTGAGATGAATCACTAACCAAAGTATTCAGGTCGTTCTCTGTTAAGATCTGTCTGGCAAAAGGCTTAGGCAAAACAGGGAAAGGCTGGGTTGGCCAGAGTTTCTCACCAATAATTGGCGTATTTGTAATCATCTTCTTTTCCACAATAGGGAAAAGCGGCTTACCAGTAGCCCTTTCGAAAACGAAAATAAGCCCGGTTTTAGTAGTTTGCGCTACCGCATCTATCTTTTTACCCTGACGGGTTATCGTAGTCAATATTGGTGGACTGGAAATATCCATATCCCATACATCATGGTGTACAGTTTGAAAATGCCATTTCAATTTCCCGGTAAGGACATCTAAAGCCAGTACACAGTTGGCATAAAGTCCTTTGCCCAGTCGGTCGCCACCATAAAAATCATTGCTTGGGTTACCCGTTCCGGCAAACAACATTCCTCTCTTTTCATCCAGACTAAAGCCCGACCAGCTATTTGTGGAGCCCATGCGTTTATAGGCCGTTTTGTCTTCCCAGGTTTCATATCCGGGCTCTCCCGGCATAGGAATGGTATGGAACACCCATTTCTGTTTTCCCGTTTTCACATCAAATGCGCGGATGTATCCCGGCGTTTCCTCACCTACATAACCGCTCAAAAAGAACAGGTTTTTATAAACCATAACGGGAGAAGTAGGCGCTACAAAAACCTTGCTTTCTTCTCTTCCAAGCCCCTTCCTAAGGTCTATCCCACCGTCTTTACCAAAACTGGAGATCAGTTTACCGCTAACCGCATTTATTGCAAAGGCAATTGGTCCTACGGTATAAATGATTCGCTTATCGGCTCCTTCCTGCCAATAAGCCACACCCCTGTTCATGTTTACACTATTGCGGTGCCATGTTTTATTTATGGTAGAATCGGCCGGATCAAAATTCCATTTTTCTTTTCCGGTAGCCGCATCTATCGCAAAGAGCTTTAGCTTTGGAGATACTCCATAGAGTACGTTATTAACGATGATGGGATTACACTGAATGGAACCAAATTTAGTATTGTCGTTTTGCTCCGAATGATATACCCATGCAACCTTTAGCCGGCTTACATTACTGGTATTGATCTGTTTAAGCTTCGAATATTTTATATTTTCACCATTACCTCCGGTAACTTTCCAGTCTCTGTATTTACCAATGGTATCAGCATACCTGGCTGTTGAAGCAAAATCAAATGTGCTATTTGATCCAATTTTATCACTTTTATAAGCCAGAAGTAATCCGGAAACAGTCAGCAATCCCAAAAGATGCTTTTTACTAATAGTCATACAGGAAATATTTTCCGTTAATTTATTAAATTATCTGAAAATATAATGGCTACCGTTTCCGGATTATGGTAATATTATTATGGCATCAACACTTATTCTGTTTTAATGGCCTGTAAGGCTTTGCCGTTTAAAGAAACCGTTGCCTTATCGGAAATGGTATAATGCGTTTTGGTAATGTTAGGATCCATCAGGTCAAGACTTCCCTCACCAGGAATATCAAAAGCCGCCGTATCGATCTGGTTTGCCGAAGAAATAACCAGGCTGGCATTCCCATTGTCCTTATTACCTATTACCGCATTTAACTTGCCCACTTTCAATTTGTCTAAAAATGCACTGGTGTATTTACCCAGATCCAACTGCATCGCATCTTGCTCGAAACCGGAAATATTAATGTTGCCGGAAATATGGGCCCTTTTTTCTTCCTCTTTGTCTCTGTGATATGCACGACTGGTTAGCTTAACAGTACTTGGCATGATCAGGATCAATTCATTGTCCCAAATCTGAAAACCGCCGTCTTTAGCTGCTTTTGTCAGATCTATTTTTATCGAATTTCCATTTTTTGTCCATACCAGGTTTCCCTTAAGTCTGTCTCTTAACCACAGGCCCGGGGTTTTACCCTTCTCAATGCGGTTTTACCCTTCTCAATGC
>NZ_JBFTIZ010000188.1:0-7884 GCF_056395165.1 Pedobacter sp. 10L46_2 | reverse complement strand
GTACAGCTCAACACCAAATACAACATCTGTTCCTTTAAAACTCGATGCATTTGAAAGTGCTTTTATAATCTTCAGAAAAGACCAGTCCGGTAATGCCACGGCCGAGAAAAAGGTTAATTTCCCTGAGCCAATTGATGTAATTAAATTAACTGACCCATGGACCGTTAAATTTGATAAAGAGGGCAGAGGCCCAGAAGAACCTGTGGTATTTAAAACTTTAATAGATTGGTCAAAACACCCGGATACACGAATAGCTCATTATTCTGGAAGTGCCTTATATAATACTTCGTTTGAGATTAAGAAACCAGCTGCAGGGCAGCGTATTTATCTAAACCTCGGCGCAGTTACCGCATTGGCCAAAGTAAAGGTTAACGGTAAAGAGGTTGGTGGTGTATGGACACCACCTTACAAAGTAGACATTACCGAGGCAGTGTTGGCGGGTGAAAATAAGCTGGAAGTAAAAGTGGTTAACACCTGGGTAAACCGGTTGATAGGTGATTTAAAATTGCCAGAAGATCAACGTAAAACCTGGTCTTATATTAACCCGTACAAAGCAGACAGCCCGCTGCATCCATCAGGGTTAACAGGTCCGGTATCTATTGAAATAAATCCGTATTAAACACAACATTTATTATGAAGTCATTATCTTATAATAGATCGCTCTTTTCTTTGGCAATAGCAATAGCTATTGCCATTATATTTCAATCGTGCAACATCAAAAAGAAAATTACCCAGGATTATGATGTAGCTGCATTCTATTGGCCTGCCTATCACTATGAGCCTAGAGCGGAGTTTTTATTTCCAGAAAAAAAGGGGGAATGGGAGATCATTTATAAAGCGCAACCTAAAGAAAAAGGACATGCCCAACCAAAAGTCCCGCTCTGGGGATATCTGGACGAGGCAAATCCAAAAGATATGGATAAAAAGATCACTGCTGCTGTTGATCACGGAGTGAATACATTTATCTTCGATTGGTACTGGTATGAGGGAAAACCATTCCTTGAAGATTGTATCAACGAAGGCTTTTTAAAAGCCAACAAAGGCAGGATGAAGTTTTACCTGATGTGGGCAAATCATGATGCTACAACTTATTGGGAGCGCAAGAACCCGAAAAAAGATTCAGTGATCTGGAAAGGCAGTGTAGATCGTAAACAATTTAATATTGTGGTCGATCGTGTGATAGCAAAATATTTCAAAGATCCTGGTTATTACAAGATTGATGGTGCCCCGGTATTCTGTATCTACGAACTTCATACGCTGATTGCGGGATTGGGCGGTGCAACGCAAACCAAAGAGGCTTTGGATTACTTCAGAGAAAAAACAATTGCCGCAGGGTTTCCCGGACTGCACTTACAGGGAATTCTTTGGCAGGCCTTACCTTCAAGTATTGCAGGGGTACCCGGCGAAAAAATTGGAACACAGAATAAAGTTATGGAGTATTTTGGCTTTAACAGTTTAACAAATTACTGCTGGGCACATTTGCAAAATCCAGATGGAGATTACGAGAAATGGGCAGATCTGTCTACCAATATGTGGCAAGGATTTAGTAACGATTTTACCATTCCTTATTTCCCTAATCTCACAATTAGCTGGGATGCTAACCCAAGGTTTCCGTATAAAACCGGTTATATAAATAATCCCGCTCCTGAAAAATTTGCAAAGTATGTCGAAAAGGCAAAAGTATTTGCAGATACACATCCAAAACAACGCAAATTAATTACCATCAATGCCTGGAATGAGTGGTCGGAAGGAAGTTATCTCGAACCCGATACCTTACATAAAATGGGTTATCTGGACGTATTAAAAAGGGCATTTGTAAAAAAATAAATCCTATGAGGTCTGTTCACTTTATAATACTTTTTGCATTATTGGGGATTGGTTCATCAAGCGCTCAGCCGTTTGCCGGAGCTGATGATTTGGGCAGAGTTCTCCCTCAAAATAAGGAGGTGGGTAATCCTAGAAAAAAAACGGTTGCCATGTTCTACTTTTTATGGCATGAAACAGCACCACGCAAATATTGGGATCTCCATGAAATCGTGAATGCACATCCCGAAGTACTCAATGATTTTGATAATCCATATTGGGGAAGCGGGGGGATGTATTACTGGGGGCAACCCATTTATGGATATTATAGCGCAAATGATTATTGGGTACATTTAAGAAGTATTCAGTTGCTAACTGATGCTGGTGTGGATCTTCTTGTAATTGATGCAACAAACCGCTTAACTTATCCAAAACAAGCCGACGTGTTGATGAAGGCTATGAATGCAGTTCGGGCGCAGGGTAAAACCCCTCCTAAAATCGTGTTTTATACCAATACCTCATCGGGCGAGACCATGCAGGAAGCCTACAATAATTTTTATAAACCTGGTGCTCCATACCGCTACCCCGAGTGCTGGTATTTAATGGATGGTAAGCCGCTTATAATTGGAATATCTGCAGAAGCTAAGGGAAAAGATTATGAAAATACTTTCACATACAGAGAATCACAATGGCCAAACGAACCTCAAAAAACAAACAGCTGGCCATGGATTGAATTTGTAAGACCTCAAAAAACATATAAGAACGCCAAGGGAGAAACAGAAATCATCAATGTCTCAGTTGCACAGCACCCTAATCCAACGGCAGGAATGGGTGGTTCGGCATTTTACGGTAATAAAGACAATTGGGGTAGGAGCTATCATAATGGGTCACCCGGAAATCCTGCAACAGATGTAATTTATGGTTACAATTTTCAGGAGCAATGGGACTATGCTATAAAACAAAACACGCCTTTTGTGTATGTTACAGGTTGGAATGAGTGGATAGCCGGAAAATTTCCTAGTAGAGATAACAACCCGGAACACTCATGGTTTTGTGATCAGGCAAGCCCAGAATATAGCAGAGATATCGAGCCTTCGCTTACTGCCGGTTTAAAGGATAACTACTATATGCAATTGGTTGGCAATATAAGAAGATACAAAGGCGTAGCCGCAAATCCTTCGGCTGGCTTACCTAAAACAATTAATGGGTTCGGTGATTGGACATCAGTACAGCCCGTTTACAAGGATTATACCGGCGACACTCAGGAACGTAACCATCCAGGCACCCCGATTGAGCCTGCAATTGTTTATACCAATGCAACAGGCAGAAACGATTTTGAGCAGATGAAGATTGCGCGTGACAAAGTCAACATTTACTTTTTTGTTAAAACTGTAGCTGACATCACTTCCAATTCAGGCAGTAACTGGATGAGACTATATCTGGATACAGATCGAAGCGCCAAAACAGGCTGGAAAGGATATGATTTTAGAGTTGCAGGGGGAAGCAATTTGCAGCAATACAGAGATGGAGCCTGGAAAGATATACAGACTTTAAAATATGTAGTTAAGGGTAATCAAATGATGGTTACACTTCCAAGAATCTATCTTAAAAACGTAGCTAAACCGCTCAATTTCGAATTTAAATGGTCTGATAATATGCAGAACGATAACGATCCGTTAGACTGGTATCTAAATGGCGACACAGCACCGGGTGGCCGTTTTAATTTCATATATAGCGCTACCAATTGATGATGGGTTTAAAAAAAATCTTCTTATCGGGATTGATTTGTATCTCCTTTTATCAGACTGAAGCTCAAGTTTCATCATCAAATGCTGATACATGGGTAGCAAAAGATGCGCTTGGCCGCACTATTGAGCCAGCAAAATATAAAACTCCACGTAAAGATAAGTATGCAGGAATATTCTATTTCATATGGCAGGGAGCTCACGGCTATGATCAGCATAAAGGAGGTGCTGCTGATGGTGGGGTGATGCCCAAAACACCAGGGGATACGGTTAGCCCATATGACATTACCAAGCTTTTAAAGGCCAATCCAACTGACCCTAAATATGGACCAATTCACGCTTTTCACCATTGGGGTGAACCTTATTTTGGGTATTACCTTGCCGATGATGAATGGGTGATCCGTAAACACGCACAAATGTTATCTGATGCTGGTATTGATGTAATTATTCTTGATGTAACCAATGCCGCTATTTATCTGCCGCAGGTTACAAAGATTGCCAATACTTACCTTAAAATGCGTGCCGAAGGATTAAGCACCCCATCTATTTCCTTTATTGTAAATAGTGTGCCCAAGCAAACGGTTAATAACCTTTATGAGCAGATTTATAAAAAAGGATTGTTTAGTAACCTTTGGTTTTTGTGGAAAGGAAAACCCCTGTTGTTGTGCCCGCCAGAGGCAGTTACACCCGAAATTAAAAATTTCTTTACCACCCGGCATTCCTGGGCATGGAGCAAAGGCCAGCAGTGGTTTGCAGATGGTAAAGACAAATGGCCATGGCTTGATCATTACCCTCAATCTTATGGCTGGCACGATTCAAAAGATAAAGCTGAACAGGTAACCGTTTCTATTGCACAACACCCGATGTCGAACATTGGCAGAAGCTTTCATAATGGTAAAGAGCCAGAAATATTTTCGACCGAAAAAGGACTTTACTTTGAAGAACAATGGAAAAGAGCCCTTGAGGTAGATCCTGAATTTGTATTTATAACCGGATGGAATGAGTGGGTGGCCATGCGCTTTAACGACGGAGCATCCAAAACCTTTTTAGGTAAGTCAATCGAAAAGGGAGAAACCTATTTTGTAGATCTTTATAATGCCGAATTTAGCAGAGATGCGGAACCTGAAAACGGCGTAACCAAAGACAATTATTATTACCAGCTGGTAGATAATGTAAGGAAGTTTAAAGGCACAGGAAAACTTCCCGTTTACAAAACCAATACATCAATGAGCATTGATGGGAAATTTAGTGATTGGAAAAAAATACCGGCGGTATATAAAGATGATAGTGGAGATACCTTCCATCGCAAACACCCAGGCTGGGGCCGAATAAATGAATATGTAAATAACACAGGTCGCAATGATATTATAGAATCCAGAATTACTTCAGATCAGCAAAATGTGTACTTCTATGTAAAAACAAAAGATCCATTAACACCATCGGATTCTCCAGATTGGATGCATTTGTTTATAGGTGTAAAAGGTGCTGCCAACCAAGGCTGGGAGGGCTTTCAATATGTAGTTAACCAGCGTGTTTTAAGTAATAATACTGCTACATTACATAACCTTAAAAAAGACTGTAGTTTAGGTAAATCATCTTCCATAAAATACAGAACAGACAAAAACGAATTGGAACTTGTTATCCCAAAAAAACAACTTGGTATTATAGGAAACGAGTTTACATTAGACTTTAAATGGGCCGATAACTCACCTGTTGACGGAAATGCCATGCATTGGCTAGACAAGGGTGATGCTGCTCCAAATGCACGGTTTGCCTACAGATATATTAAACAATAAGACCAGGTACTGGACAGTACAGGTTGCCATTCTACTGTAATTGTGGTATTTTAAAAAACCAAATGTTAACCAATGAGACGAACTAAAAATATATTTATTGCATTGCTATTTCTGTGTTTATCGGGGACCGCCTTCGCCGCCAAAATAACCGATGTAACCAGTTCCGTTGTTCCGGGAAATACGAGATGTGAATATCTGATCAACCCAAAGGGTCTGGATGAATTACAACCCCGTTTAAGCTGGACACTTACCGCAACCGATACCGCTGCTTTTGGACAAAAGCAAACTGCTTACCGGATTTTAGTTGCATCAACAGAAGGCGGACTTAAACTTAACAAAGGTGATATATGGGATTCCGGTTGGGTAAGTTCATCGCAGATGCAGCAGATAACCTACAAAGGAAGGCCGTTTGTATCTGATAAAAACTATTTTTGGAAAGTCTCGGTTAAAGACGAGAAAGGCAAAATCTCGCCTTGGAGTAAAGCCGCTCAATGGACTACGGGTTTACTTAAACCAACAGATTGGAAAGCAAAATGGATTGGCACAGATCAGATTTTTGATCCTGCCCAGCAAGATTGTAACATCTCCGATCCATGGCTTCGAAAAACCTTTACACTTAAAACAAAACCCGGAAAGGCAAACATATTTGTAGCCTCTGTAGGTTTCCATGAAATATACGTAAACGGTAAAAAAATAGGCAACGATGTTATGGCGCCAAGTGTAACAGACCATATGAAAAGGGCGCGTTACGTGGCCTACGATATTGCGCCGGAACTTAAAGCAGGTAAAAACGTAATCACCATCTGGTTAGGAACATCATGGTCTATTTTTGGACCCTACATCGTAAAAGACCGGCCAAATACCCCAATTGTAATTGCTCAGGCCGCAATTTATGCCAATAAAAACACTACACCGCTATCAAAACCTGAATTGGTAATAAGCACAGATGAAAGCTGGAAAACCCACAAGAGCCCAAATAAATTATTAGGCGTGTGGGATTCTAACAGAATGGGAGGAGAGATTTGGGATGCAAATAAAGAAGTTGCAAACTGGAACACTACCGCCTGTGATGAAACAACATGGGATAAGGCAATAACCTATCAGCCTAAGCTAGTCCTCTCTGCTCAAAAAATAGAGCCTAACCGTGTTTTTGATGAAATAAAGCCAATTGGAATTGTAGAAAGAAATGATGGGACATACCGGGTTGATATGGGTGTCAACTTTGCCGGGTGGACAGAAATTAAAGTAAAAGGTAAGCAAGGGGATACTGTGAAATTTTTATTCTCGGAAAGGGAACAATCCGATATCACTTTCAGCAACCACAGCGCTTTTGTTATTGGTAAAACAGGACAGGGAACTTTTCATAATCGATTTAATTATAGCTCAGGTCGCTGGGTTACTATTAAKGGTTTAAAAAGTAAGCCCTCACTTAATGATATCCGTGGTTGGATGGTACGTACAAATTACAAAGAAGCTACCACTTTTGAATGTTCAGACCCTTTGCAAAACTGGACATATAATACCATAAAATGGACCTTTCAAAATCTCTCAATAGGAGGGTATATTGTAGACTGCCCTCAGCGTGAAAGACTGGGCTATGGAGGCGATGCACATGCAACTTGCGAAACAGGAATGTTCAATTATCATATGGCTGCTTTCTATACCAAATGGATGGAAGACTGGAGAGATGTACAAGGAACTGAATCTCTGGTAGGAAACATGTACGACGAAAACTTTGCCCGCAAAAGCATAATGAGTGGTCGCATCATGAATAATGGTGTTCTGCCACATACTGCACCTACTTACATGGGGGGCGGTGGCCCTGCATGGGGCGGTATAGTAGTCTCTTTGCCCTGGTTTATTTATCAGCATGAAGGCGACAAAAGGGTGCTTGATAAGAATTTTGAAATGATCAAAGGCTGGCTTTCATTTTTGGATCTGAATACTAAAGATGATATGTTGGTTCGCTTTGGCGGATCATGGGATTTTTTGGGTGATTGGTTATGGCCTGGAGCCACAGCCGAAGGGATGAATAACAATAAACCCCAAACCGTTTTCTTAAACAATTGCTATAGAATATTTAACCTGCGTACGGCTGCTAAAATTGCTCGCGTACTTCATAAAGATAAAGAAGCACAACAGTGGGAAAAACAAGCAGATGTATCAAGCGCAGCAATTCACGCTAAATTTTACAATGCAGATGATCATAGTTATTCTGATAAATCAATGTCTAATCTTGCTGCGGCCTTATTGGGTGAGGTAATGCCTCAAGACTTGAAACCATTAATCATGAAGCGGCTTGAAAATGAGATTCTGGTGGTTCATAAAGGGCACATCAATGTAGGGATAACAGGCGGAGCAATGCTCTTTAAAGTATTAAGAGACGCCGGACGCGATGACCTTATTTATGCCATGACCTCGCAGACTGATTATCCGAGCTGGGGCTACATGAAAGCCAATGGTGCAACAACCATTTGGGAAATGTGGGAAAAAGACCTGCCTGGACATTCTCTATTACATAGCTCATACCTGTATCCGGG
>NZ_JBFTIZ010000187.1:0-7955 GCF_056395165.1 Pedobacter sp. 10L46_2 | reverse complement strand
AATCAGGAATGAGTGCTGATTAATTAGCCAGATCCCTTTCCAAAATTTAGAAAATTATTAAAAAACATAACAGAAAAAGGCCCCGATAAAATTTCGGGGCCTTTTTCTGTTATTACAAATTTAATTATATAATCCTTTGATTATTTTAGGCGGTAGGAAGCGAGTTTTCTGTGAACCGACCTAGCGTTCATTTGGCTCTTTTTCTGAGCCAAATTAATGCAGCCGGGGAGCAGAATGCGAGCTTACCCTTCTACAACAACTCCCATTGTGCAGAATTTATCAATCCTAGTGGCAATCATCTTCTCAGTTTTCTCCTTAGTAAGCGTTTTCAAATCATCGAGAATCTGCTTTTTAATAGTTCCAGCCATTTGTTCTGGGTTTTGATGTGCACCACCAAGTGGTTCTTTTATAATACCATCGATAAGTTTGTTTTCGAACATATCATCAGAAGTCAGCTTTAAACATTCTGCGGCTCTTTCTTTATAATCCCAGCTTCTCCATAGAATTGAAGAACAAGATTCCGGAGAGATTACCGAATACCAGGTATGCTCTAACATATACACTTTATCTCCAATACCAATACCCAAAGCTCCCCCAGAGGCACCTTCACCAACAACAAAACAAAGGATTGGTACTTTTAGCACAGACATCTCTAATAAGTTTCTGGCAATTGCCTCTCCCTGTCCGCGCTCTTCAGCCTCAAGCCCAGGATATGCACCCATCGTATCTATAAAAGAAATAACAGGTTTGTTGAACTTCTCAGCCAGTCTCATTAGGCGAAGTGCTTTTCTGTAGCCTTCAGGATTAGCCATTCCGAAATTACGGTATTGACGCTCTTTTGTGTTTTTCCCTTTCTGATGGCCGATAATCATCACCGTTTTACCATCAATAGTAGCAAATCCACCAATAATTGCTTTGTCGTCTCCTACAGTCCTGTCGCCATGCATTTCAATAAAATCATCGCAGATCATGCTGATGTAATCTAAAGTCTGAGGCCTTTCCGGATGACGAGACATTTGAACTTTTTGCCAGCCTGTTAAATGGCTGTAAAGTGTCTTCTGCGTTTGTTCCAATTTTTCTTCAAGCTCTGCCAAGGTAGCAGACATGTCTACTTTTGTCTTATCAGCAACCTGTTTAACCTTTTCAATTTGCTGAACAAGTTCAGCTAAAGGTTTTTCAAAATCAAATGATGTTTTTATCTGTTCCATAAGCGGGCTGTAAAAATAGGTATTTTATTTTACCTGTTCAACTCCTTTTTATTGTAGATACAAGTTTACGGTAAGTTTATAATCAGGTCAACCTTTATGTTATAAATCTGTACTTACATGTTTAATAACCTTTGGATCAGTAATCAGAAAATTAGCCAACCCTCCGATAATTAATGAAGTGCCTGCAAGTAACATGGCATTAATGGCTTCCTTACCAAAAATTAAATGATAAAGAAAATTTAACCCTCCAGTTGCCGCTATAATTTGTGGAATAACAATAAACATATTAAAGATCCCCATATACATCCCCATTTTCTTTGCATGTATCGCACTTGAAAGCATCGCATAAGGCATAGAAAGTATACTACCCCACGAAATTCCGATTAATATAAAAGAATAAATCAGATATTCCGGATCACGAATAAAGTACATCGAGATAAACCCAATGCCACCTGCAAGCAAGCTAATCATATGAATATATTTTCTATTGATATCCCGCTTTGCCGCATATAGTGTTAATATTAAGGCAAAAGCCATCGATGATAAGCCATACATCCCCATATAAGAACCTACAAGATCAGCCGCATTGTTATATGCCTTACTGGCATCAGCAAACAGTGCTTTTGATGCAACATTACTCATATTATAGGCTTGTTCCATAGGCAATGGTGCTTTAAAAACATGATCAGTTAATGCGGGCGTAGCCAAACTCCACATAGCAAAAAAAGCGAACCAGCTAAAGAACTGTATTATTCCAAGAAGTGCCATAGTTTTTGGCATATTGGATATACTTTGAAAAATTTCCTTAACTCCGTTTAAAAGTCCCCTACTCTCATGGTTTGACTTCTTTAGTTCTGCGAGATCTTCCGGAGGATATTCTGAGGTCGTAAAAATGGTGTATAATATTGATAAGAGAAAGACTGCTCCTCCTATAGCAAATGCTATTTTAATTGAAAGAGGAACTATGCCAGGATCAGCAACATTTGATACACCTAATTTATTCACTAACCAAGGTAAATTACTAGCGATCCATGTGCCTACCCCGATAATTAAAGTTTGCATTACAAAACCGTAAGACCGTTGAGATTCAGGCAACTTATCGGCTACAAGGGCTCTAAAAGGCTCCATACTTATATTTATAGATGCATCCAGAACCCACAAACATCCCGCTGCAACCCAAAGTACAGGTGAATGTGGTAAAAAGAATAAGGTTAAGGTGCTTAAAATGGCTCCTATTAGAAAGAAAGGTTTCCTGCGTCCCCACGTTGGGTGCCATGTCCTGTCGCTTAAATAACCAATTATTGGCTGCACAAGTAAACCTGTTAGCGGCGCAGCTACCCAAAGCATCGGAATTTCGCCTTCGCTTGCCCCCAGGGTTTGGAAAATTCTTGACATGAACCCACCTTGTAATGCAAATCCAAATTGTATTCCTAAAAATCCAAAGCTCATATTGAAGATATTCCAAAAGGATAATCTTGGTTTAGCTAGTTTAATGCTACTCTTTTCCATATTAAAATTCAATCATTTGTGCAGATGAAGACATAACTTTAACTCTTATCATACCACTGTTCCATTATAAGAAATCACCTTTTCACCTTTGGGAATACTATATAATTCATTGAATATAAGCACTTCAAGGGTTTGCCCTGAATTGTTGGTGATGATAATTTGGCGTATAGTTATCTTTATTTTTAATTGTACTCCTCTAAAACCAATGGTAAACGAAAAAGAATCCCACTGTTTAGGTAAAAACGGACTGAACTTTAGTTGATTGTTTCTTACACGCATTCCTGCAAATCCTTCAACAATACTCATCCAGGTACCTGCCATAGAAGTGATGTGCAGGCCGTCTTCTGTATCATTATTATAATCATCCAAGTCCAAACGCGCTGTACGTAAGTAAAATTCATAAGCTCGTTGCTCGTCGTTAAGTTTTGCTGCTAATATGCTATGCACACAGGGTGAGAGCGAGCTTTCATGAACAGTTCTGCTTTCATAAAAATCGAAGTTCTTCCTTAAGGTTTCCAATTCATAATCATCTTCAAAGAAATACATTCCCTGTAGCACATCCGCCTGTTTAATGAAACCCGATCGTAATATTCTATCCCAACTCCATTTTTGATTAAGAGGCCGTTCTTCCGCCGCCAAGTCCTTAACCAGAATCTGCTCCTTATCCATAAAACCATCCTGTTGTAAAAATACTCCTGTATTTTCATCATAAGGATAATACATATTGGTAACTATTTTGGTCCAGTCGGCAAACTCCAGCTCCGCATTCAGATTTGCATTTAATATTACGTTCTGGTATTGCTCAGGGTATTTTTCCTTCACTATTTCCGCCACTTCAACAGTATATTTCAGGCACCACGCTGCTAGTGTATTGGTATACCAGTTGTTATTAACGTTATTCTCGTATTCGTTTGGCCCAGTTACCCCCAGCATTACATACTTATTCTTTTCTGTACTCCAATTAACCCTTTGTTTCCAAAAACGAGCAATGCCAATCAAAACTTCTAATCCATATTCACTTAAGTAACTTTCATCACCAGTATAACGGACATAGTTAAATATGGCAAATGCTATGGCTCCATTTCTATGAATTTCTTCGAAAGTTATCTCCCATTCATTGTGGCACTCTTCTCCGTTCATTGTTACCATCGGATATAGGGCGGCCCCATCTTTAAAACCAAGCTTTGATGCGTTTTCAATTGCCTTTTGAAGATGTTTATAGCGATATACCAATAAGTTTTTAGCTACTTCCTGAGGAGCTGTTGATAAATAGAAAGGAATACAATAGGCTTCGGTATCCCAATAAGTTGAGCCACCATACTTTTCTCCCGTAAACCCTTTAGGTCCGATATTTAACCTTGCATCTTTACCCRTATAAGTTTGATTTAATTGAAATATGTTAAATCTAATTGCTTGCTGAGCAGCAACATCACCAGCAATGACAATATCGCTTTCCTGCCATTTAACTGCCCACGCATCTGAGTGTTCTTTCAGCAACTGTTCAAAACCCTTGGCAGAAGCTTGATCGATTACTTGTTTTGATCTTTCAATTAGCACCTGCTTCTCGTGATTCTCGGAAGTTAGATTGGATACAATTTTATAAACATCAATCACATCGCCCTGCTTAACATTTACCTTAACTGTTTGGCCAAGGTATTTTTCACTCATAACCGGACTTAAGCTTACACTTTCATTATTTATCAGTATGGTTGATCTTGCACTCGTGCAAACATCAAAATCAGTTTTTTTTGTTTTTAGTAATAAATAATCGGTATTCTTATCCTGCTCTTTACTTACCTCATTCCAGAACTTTTCATCATAATTGGAGTCTTCATTCTTTACATCTCCATCAATAAAAGAAGTAACAGATAATACAATGTTTTCAAAGTTTAGTGGCACCAATTGATAATGTAATGCTCCCACTTCAYCATCTATAATACTGCAAAATCGTTTGGCAATAACTTTAACAGCTTTCCCATTTTTATTTTCGGCAATAAATGAGCGTGTAAGATACCCCTCCTTCATATTTAATACACGTTTGAAGGCTGTAACCTTACAGTTATTGAGGTCAAGGGTCTCATCCCCAATCCTAATATCAATACCTACCCAGTTTGTGGCATTAAGAACTTTAGCAAAATATTCAGGATAGCCATTTTTCCACCATCCAACACGGGTTTTATCTGGATAATAGATTCCTGCCACATAATTTCCCTGAAGGGTTTCTCCTGAATAAGCTTCCTCAAAATTAGCACGCTGTCCCATCCGACCATTGCCGATGCTAAAAATGCTTTCTGATATTTTATTTAAATGTGGATCAAAGCCTTCCTCTATAATATTCCATTCATCTGGTTTTATATAATTCTTCATCGTCTATTCTTCTCTGGTAGTTAATGTTAATTGGCCTTATGCATTTTCAAATTAATTATTCCTTAGGGCAAGGATTTTACCAAGTGTAATCTCTGACAAGTCTTTTGCTATTAAGTGCGTTTCTTTCAGATGTTCTTCATCACCTATTCCAATAACTTTCATATTTCCAGCAAGTGCAGCCATTACCCCTGCTTGCGCATCTTCAAATACAACACAGTTTTCAGGTTCTGTATTTAACATTTCTGCCGCTTTCAAAAAAACTTCTGGATCTGGTTTGGAGGTTGTTACTGAATTACCATCCACAATTGCATCAAAGAAATGTGCAAGATTGGTACGCTGTAAAATAATAGATGAGTTTTTACTTGCCGATCCTAAAGCGATTTTTATACCTGAAGATTTTAATTCGGTTAATAATGTTAAAGAACCAGGCAGCACCTCATCTGTTGTCATTTTATTGATCATAGCTACATACCATGAATTTTTGAGACTTGCTAATTCTTCTTTTTCTTCAGCAGATTTCTGCATACCACCCCAATCCAAAATCATTTCTAATGAACGCATTCTGTTTACTCCTTTTAATTGCTCATTTTGCAATTGAGTAAAATCAAAGCCCAATGAATTGGCCAGCTGTTTCCATGCTTTATAATGATAAACTGCTGTATCTACCAATACTCCATCAAGATCGAATATGCAGGCTATTTGTTGTGTATGTTGCATCTAGTTTAATTCTAAAACAAGTGTTGTTTTTGCGGGAACTGAAATGGTTTTAATACTGCCTAATTTTTCTTTTGTGAGGACATTAGTGGCAGAAGTAAACTTTGAGAGACGCTGCTCAAAACGAGAGGTATCTAACTCTTTTACTTTATCTTCCGTGTTAACAACAATCATGACATCTTTTTTACCAACTTCAGTATATCTGAAATAAGTGTACAATCCATCTTCAGGTACAAATTGCATTAACTTACCTGTTTGCAATGCTATACTCCCTTTTCTATAGTTGGCAAGAATACTGATATGATTCCATGCTTCATTTTCCTGAACCGTGCGACCGTTCTTTGTAAATTTATCAGTCTTATCTCCCTCCCATCCACCTGGAAAATCAGAGCGCACCAATCCATCAGGGTTAGAAAAGTTTTTCATTAGTATTTCTGTGCCATAATAGATTTGAGGTATTCCGCGCATGGTTAATAAAATAGACATACCTGTTTTGAATTTATTAAGGTCTTCACCAACCATAGAATAAAACCTACTCATATCATGATTGTCAAGGAAGACTACATTCTGGTCTGCATCCTTATAAAGGAAGTCTTGAGCAATGGTGGTGTAAAGCCTAAAGATCCCATCAGTCCATCCCGACTTCCCATTCAAGGCTTCATAAATTGCATTTTTGATAACCGCATCGGTTATTCCTGGCAATTCGGTATCAAAGCCTGGCCTTACGGTGCTTCCCCCAGTAAAAAAAGCTTGAGCTGCAACAGAATTCACAAGCGTTTCACCAAAAATAGATAGGGTCGGGAATTCGGCCTTTAGTTTTTTAGCCCAATCTCTCATATATTCAGGTTCATTATACGGATAAGTATCTAATCTTAATCCATCAATACCTGCATATTCAATCCACCAGATGTGATTTTGAGTAATGTAATTTTGAACGTATAGGTTTTTCTGATTGAAATCTGGCATTGAAGGCACGAACCACCCGTCAAGCATTTTTTTCTTATCTGTTTCAGAAGCATGCGGATCCATTACAGGCTCATCACGATAGCTGGTTTGTGTATAAGTCGGCCATTGATTAACCCAATCTTTCATTGGCATATCATTATAGAACCAATGACCGGTTCCCATATGGTTATGCACAACATCCTTAATCACCTTTAGCCCTTTTTCGTGTGCTTTATTAACATATGTTTTGTAAAGCTCTAAGGTGCCATAGCGCGGATCAATTTTATAATGATCGGTAGCAGCATAGCCATGATATGAAGCAAGTGGCATATCATTTTCAATTTCCGGTGTCATCCAGATGGTGGTAATACCGAGGTCTTTTAAATAATCGAGTTTACCAATTAATCCTTGCAGGTCACCACCATGACGGTAATACATCGAATCGCGATTCAACTTAGTTTCGCGCATGCCCTTTATTACATCATTAGATTTATCACCATTTGCAAAACGGTCTGGCATTAACAGATAAATAAGATCTTTACTTGTTACTCCCTGAATTCGGGACGAAGATTGTTCTTTGTTTTTAAGTTCGTAAACATATTGCAGCTTCTTTTTGCCATTTTTATTAAATACAATCGGGAATTTACCTGCCTTAGCTTCTGCGGATATTTCAAGATCAAGGAAAAGATAATTTGGGTTTTCAACTTTATGAATTTCTGCAAGTTTCACTCCAGGATAGTTGATCTCTGCCTCTAAAGCAGCTATCTCAGTGCCATGTACAAGAAGTTGTAACTTGGGATTGTACATTCCAACCCACCAAAACATAGGTTCAACACGTTCTAGCTTTTGGGCATTAACCCTTGTCGTTAATAAGACTAGAAACAATAGAATAAATGATTTCCTCATTTTTTAAGTTTAATCGGTTATAAAAAATATGAGATTAGGCGATATATACCCCGCAAAGATTGAGCATTGCGGGGTAATATCTATATATGAAAGTTAGTTTTTAACCAGGGTATACTTCAAATTGTTTACGTCGAATGTAACGGTATAACTACCTCCCGAAGTAACTTTAATATTGCCTCCATTAAAAACTGCAGTTCCACCACTACCGCCATAGTTCACATCCCATTTATGATCTTGCCTGAATTTCATTTCACCAATTTTTAAATCAGCTGTAACTGTCCAAACGCCATGGGCATAGGCCATATC
>NZ_JBFTIZ010000186.1:0-9282 GCF_056395165.1 Pedobacter sp. 10L46_2 | reverse complement strand
GTTCATGGAAAGGGTTAGATTTAAACGCTTTCATTCAAGGTCAGTTGAAACAGAATAACATGCGCAGCGGTTACATGGCTTATCCATTTGGTGCAATATTTACGAATCAGAATCCCGCATTTCTGGGAAAGACATGGACAGAGGGCAATCAGGACGCATTATTTCCTCGTTTAACAGTTAATGGAACCAGGGCTAAATGGAATTATGAAAATAATGATTTTATGTTGCAAAATAACCGATACATCCGTTTAAAAACGTTGATCGTAGGTTATACTTTACCTCAAAGAATTACGGAGAAGATAAAACTATCCAAAGTAAGATTTTACTTCTCAGGAAACGACTTATGGGAAGCAACATCTGTTAAAGATGGTTTTGACCCGGAAATGGGCGAGTCTTCTATAAATAGCGGTTATCCGTTTGCAAGAACGTGGTCGTTCGGTTTAAATGTTGGATTTTAACAACCAGTAATGATTAAAGCAATGAAAAAGATATTCAATTATATAACTATAGGGGTACTTGGCTTCAGTATTTCTGCATGCCAGAAGGATTTTATAGACCTGGACCCTACTGCACAATATACAGATGCAGTATATTTTAAGAAGTCCGCAGATTTTAAAGCATTTGCGGCCGATTTCTATGGCCAGCTACAGGGATGGAGTTTTGGTAATATGGACAATAGCTCAGATCTGTCTGCAAATTCCAATGGAAACGGTTATGATATTGGTTATGGCACCATCGTAGTTGGCAATAATGATTGGAATTATTCCGGTATCCGTAACTGCAATATTTTGCTTGCAAAAGCAAGTACCTATGCAAATGCAGCAGAAATTAGCCAGTATGTAGGCGAAGCTTATTTTTTTAGAGCTTATGCTTATTTTGGTTTACTTAAAACTTATGGTGGTGTACCAATAGTAACAACTGTATTAGATATAAATTCGCCTGAATTAAAGGCAAAACGCAATAGTCGTTATCAGGTGGTAGCACAAATTTTAACAGATTTAGATGAGGCTATTGCAAAATTACCTATTGAGCAAAACATAACGGCCACAGATAAAGGAAGGGCAAGCAAATGGGCAGCCAAGGCTTTGAAAGCCCAGGTCCAGTTGTATGAAGCTACCTGGGAAAAATATGTAGGGCAGACTCCTGATGGAGATGGCACAAGCAAAGGTGCCGGCACAGCCGGATACGACCCTGGTAATATAAACAAGTATCTTACAGATGCTGTAGCCCAATGCGAGGACATTATGACCAATGGGGGTTATGAATTATGGAATAAAAATGCCGATTCAAAAATGGCAAATTCGAGTTCATGGTATTTGTTCAATCTTGAGGATGCAGGGTCTAATCCAGGTGGGTACGACAAGACCTCTAATAAAGAATTCATTTTATATCGGACTTATGATTATACCTATAGACAGGCAAGACTAAACATAACCTGGACCTCGGGACAATTATATCCAAGTCGCAAATTTGTGGATATGGCGGTGTGTACAGATGGATTGCCACCGGCTAAATCGCCTTTGTTCCAAGGGTATCATACCGCAGTTTCAGAATTTCAGAATAGAGACAGACGTTTATTGAACTACTTGTACGCCTCCACTACCGCACCCGCATCTGTTACACTGGACTTTGGAGGCTTAGGGTCAAGTGGCTACGGAAACAGCAAATATGCGGTATACGGATATGGTTCAAGAAGGATTGACAATACTGAATCTGCCAATTGGCCAATTATTCGACTGGCAGAAATTTACCTGACTTATGCAGAAGCATTAGTTGAATTAAATGGTAACATCACTGATGCACAACTGGATGCTTCTATAAATAAATTAAGAGATCGTGCTGCAGTAGCACATTTGACCAATGCATTGGCCGGGGCTAACGGTCTGGATATGAAAGAAGAAATCAGAAGAGAAAGAGCAGTGGAGTTATACCGCGAGGGCAAGCGTTTTGATGACTTAAAACGCTGGGGCATTCTGGAAGTCTCTTTAAATGCTTCTCGATTGGGAAGAGTTGTAGGAGATGCAAGTTATGCCACACCATTTAAAGATGCTTCGGGGCAGCCAACTTCTCTTTATAAACCTACCTCGTATGTATGGGGAGAAGAGGCAGTACAAACGCCAAAAGGGATGCTAAAAAGCGTTGTGGTTTCCAGTTCGGCAAACCATTCTCTTGCACCAAAACATTATTTATATCCTATACCTGTAAACCAAATTATTTTGAATAAGAATTTGCTTCAAAATCCTGGTTATAACTAGTAGGACAGACATTGGATTATCATTAGATCTTTAGAAATTATGAAAAAAATACAAGTTTATAATATATTGAGTTGGTTCGGTATCCTCTCCTTTTTCGCGATTTTGTTCGCTTCCTGTGAGAAAGATCCTAACTTCAGAGAATTTAATTATCCTGAACTAACTGTAAATGATTTTTCTCCGGCTGCAGGACGGCCCGGATATCAAATCACCATTAACGGCACTAATTTCGGAGATGTTAAGAAAGCTGTTACTGTTTATTTTAATGGTGTAGCGGCTACTCAGGAGGACATCATCAGTGTTACCGACAAGCAGATCGTAGTAACTGTTCCTAAAACTGCCACCAGTGGAAAGATCTCTGTAAAGGTTTGGCAATTTACCAAAGAAGTGGCCGGTAATTTCACCTTTATACCCGGTGGAGAGATTATTAATATTTCGCCTGGGTTCGGTCTGGAGGGTTCATTAGTTACCATATTGGGTAAGAACTTTGGAACCATAGCAAGTGACATTAGGGTTACTTTTGGTGGAGTTAATGCCGAGGTGATCTCTGCAACAGATGCGAAGATAGAAGTAAAAGTACCTGTTGGAGGCCTTACCGGCACAATAAAGGTTTATATAGGCCTACAGGAAATTGAAGGTATTTATTTCCTGGTTGGTGAGGAGAAAATAACAGGAACCATTATTGGAACACCCGGCTCATGGAGCAATAATCCTGCTACAACAATTGCAGCTGCGTTTGATGGAAATATAGCAACTTTTGTCGATGGTGCTGTTGCATCGGGATATCTCGGTTTTGATTTGGGAGCCGCCGGGAAAGCGAAACTAAACAGGATGCGTTATTACCCTAGAACAGGTAATGCCGCAAGAATGAATGGCGCCCGGGTGTATGGGACAAATGATCCTGATAAAATAGGGACGACAAATGGTGACCTTTTATACACCATCACAACAGCCCCTGCTTATGACTGGAATGAGGCAGCCATAAACAGCACAACTAGTTACCGTTATCTATACCTGTATTTTGCTACCGGAAACCTGAATGTAAGTGAGCTTGAGTTCTATGGCGTAAAAGACAATTAAAACCTAAAATTAATACTCCCGGGTTTGATAAATGCAAGCCCGGGAGTATTTTTTAAAGTATACCCGTGGTAATCCCTATCAATTTTAAATCTCAATTATGAAACTATTTACTAACCTGGTTCTGCTTTTTGCAGGATCAATATTTCTTTTAAACTGCAGTAAGAAAGATGCTGCTAATCAAGTACCAGACCCAACAGATCCACCTCAGGGTACTGCTTTATCTATTGATACACTGGCGCCAGGCGCTCCAATGAAACATGTTGGAGGATTACACACCGCAGCAGATTTCGCAAGAATAAAAACAAAGCTGAACGAAAATGCACAACCATGGCTTTCAGGATACGATAAACTTCTGGCAAATTCACATGCACAGTTATCTTACACGCCAAATCCTCCTGAAAAATTGGTACGGGGTGGCGGAAGTGCGGAAGAACCAGATTCTGATAATTATTCAAGAGCCTTTAATGATGTTGCAGCTGCCTATCAGCTGGCATTGAGATGGAAAATTTCCGGAGATAATACATATGCGCAAAAATCCATTCAAATATTAAATGCCTGGGCAAGTACCTGTAAGCGCATCAGCGGCGATTCAAATGCACAATTGGCTGCCGGCATCTATGGCTATCAATTTGCATTGACCGGGGAATTGATGAGGGATTATAGCAATTGGCAGGCAGCAGATTTTAAAGCGTATCAAAAATGGATGACAGACGTTTTTTATCCGATAAACAAAGATTTCTTAAATAGACACAACGGCACTTGCGATTCCCATTATTGGGCAAACTGGGATATGTGTAACCTGGCTTCTATTATGGCCATTGGTATATTAACAGATAACCGGTCAATGTATAATTATACCATTAACTATCTACAAAGGGGAAACGGCAATGGCAACTGGTTTAAAGCGATTAATTATGTGTTTGATGGTGAAAATGCGGGTTTGGCGCAATTGCAGGAAAGTGGACGTGATCAGGGTCATGCTACACTGGTAATTGCGTTAATGAGTACAATTTCCCAAATGGCATGGAACCAGGGCGACGATTTTTATGGTCTTGATAATAACCGTTTCCTTAAAGCTTGTGAATACACTGCCAAATACAATGTAGCGAGGCTGGGAGTTCCTTTTCATGAATATACCCGTCTGTGGGCAGCAAATTGCGCCCAATCAGAGGTACACAAGGTAGTAAGTGACAATAGCCGGGGCACGGTTCGTCCGATGTGGTCTGCCGCCTATTTTCATTATGCGAAGATTAAAAAAGTTGCTGAGTCTGAAGCGAGGTATACGGCTTTGGGTGTACAAACAACTTTACCAGAAGGAGGCGGAGGTGACTACGGACCAAACAGTGGGGGCTTTGACCAGTTAGGGTTCGGAACATTAATGTACTCTTTACCTTGAGGTGTTTCTGTTTACATTGATGTGTTTGGCACACAACGCTATAACACTCGCCGTCATCTCCTTTGATTAACCAAAGGAGATGACGACAACTTTAAAACGGCAACGTTAAATCACCGAGCGTTAAAACGGCGAGCATTAAAACGACAGTTTAAGACAACAGCTCTAAGACAACAGCTAACGCGTAATCCAAAAGGTATTTATAACAGGAGCTGCAGTTTGCAATTTGGGTTCATTGCTGTTTCCATATTGCCAGGCCACAACAGTAACTTTTATAGGAAAACGACTACGTGGGGGAATTTTAAAAAAATTCAGGCGATTACCTACAATTTCTGCGGGGCCATCCTGCACATAGAAATAAACAGGCACATTTGCATCTGAGCTGGCTTTAAGTTCAATCCCGTTTTTATTTGCAGACTGATCCGGAATAGGTAAAAAAGTAAGGTGCTGCTTCCTACCGGCAGTATTCATAGGAGGAACAAGCATTTGGGCCTGTTGCACAGCTGGCCTATACTGTTCATCTCCTGGATGGCTAACGGCAAACCACAGCTCATAACTATGTGGGTTTTGCCAGAATCCCGACTGAGGCTGAATTCGAAAAGTAGTGTCATTAAACCTGATCATCGGGCCTGTAATTCTTCGGATCACGATTGATTCCGCATTATTTGCGTGCCCAATACGCTCACCAGCAGAAGCACCTGCCCATATAGCCGGACGGGGGCTTCCCCCCGGTATAGTATCGTAAAAAGCTGTACCTAATTTAAACGTTATCCCATCTGGCAAGGGTTCAAATTTCAGATTAATCTGCTGATGTGTATTCTTTTGTTCAACTTTTTTCCCATTTTGCACATAGGCAATAAGCTGAACTTTTTTATGGCGATACCTACCCTGATAATCCATAGTGGCCTTTGCCATTTCCTCATCAAAATACCAGAAGGCTTGCGCAGGATCTCCTTTGTACCGACTCACTGGCGCCGCTTCTGCCTTTGGAAGCTCATCCCTACTCCACTTATCAACCAACCAGCCTGTTTTAGTGGGATCTACAGATCGAAGTCTGGTTTGGCCAGTACCTTCGACCCAACGGTACTGCATTACTTTCTTTATGTATAGCGCAATATATTTACACTTTTCAGGGCTACTTGCAAAATGCCCCTCTGCCGGACTTGCCAGCATACTTAAAGGCAGCAGCGGATGTGTTGCTCTTTGCTTTAATCCTTCTAAAGCCACACTTTCAGCAGCCTCATACTCTCCCATGGTTTCCAGGCAGGGTATAAAATCTATATTTCTAGTTCCCCAGATATCCGGAGCAAAAACGGGATGGCGAAAATAAGGCCATTGGCCGCTAACTGAAATCGCAGCAAGTGCTCTTTCAGGATTCCACGCAGCCATGTAATATGGAGCGCTGGCGGCAGCAGAATGCCCCATTCCGATAAATGGAGCATTCCGCAATTCATCATAACCAGATACCTCGGCCAGATCATTCATAACATCATTGAAAACAGTTCCTGCCCCCTTACTAAAATTAAAAAAAAGGTCATAGGCCGGACTAATCCAGACCTGGGCGATACCTAGCTTACCCATAGCTTTTCTGAATTCAGGATCCTCCAGAATGGAATGCTCTTCCATGTTGTTCTGCGAAAAAATAAAAGCTTTAACCCTTTTACAATCGGGCGGAATCCATAAATAAGCCCTGCAAGGCTTATCGTTTTGAATGGTCTTCACTGCCACTGACCATTGCCAGACGGCTCCTTTGACAGGAATTGATAGGATCACAAAAAAAAGAACAATCAGGAGGTCAAACTTGGTTTTCATCATTTAGTAATTTCTCTTATCCAGATGGCCTGCCCACCAGATGGAATTAAATCTGTATCAATTATGGTTTTATGATCTACCGGTTTCCTGGTTACCCTTACTTTAGTAGCCGTTGCAACCGAAGGATCATCTGAATAAATACTGGCAATGTATTTTTTATCCTTTGGTAAAAAATTTAAAGGTATTTTAAGCTTACGTGCATCATTGTTGGTCAGCGTTCCAATAAACCAGTCCTTTGCTTTTCTCCTGGCAATAGTAATGTATTCACCAGGATTTCCTTGTATGACCTTGGTTTCATCCCAGGTAGTCGGGATTTTATCCCAAAACTCCAGTTCCGGTTCATCTTTGGAATGAGCTGGCTTATCGTACCAATATAAGGTTTGTAAGGGACTATAATAAACTGCCGCCATTGCCAGCTGATGGGCATGAGTAGTTTTGATTCGCTCGTCGTAATAACAAATGGTATAATCCGCTGCTCCGGCAATGTATCGGGTAAATGGCATAATGGTATTGCTGGTGGCATCGGGCATTTCCTCATTTCCTCTGATGCCTTCTGAAGTCAAGAGATTAGGCCATGTACGCTGTTCCCCTGTTGGCCGCCAGTCATCATGAATGTTCACCATGATATGCGCATCTGCAGCCTGCTGAATGGCTTTTTGCACCCATGTTGTCCAGCGATGAGACCCCACTTGTACAAACCCAAATTTCACCCCTTTCACCCCCCATTTCTCATAAACCTTAAACAAACTATCAGATTGACTATACAAACCCTGAAGGTTTACATACAGCCAAACACCAACGCCTCTTTCTTTCCCATAATTGATAATATCAGGAAGGTCAAAATCCGGAATGGCCACCTTAGTAGCATCAGATTTAAAAGTAAATGATGGCCCGTACCATTTCCAGTCGAACAGGATATACTGAAGGTTATGTTTTACCGCAAAATCAATATTCGCCTTTGCATCTGCAGTGGTCTGGGTCATTACCCTGATGATCTTGCCCGGCTTAATCCAGCTTTCATCCTTTATCTTTGATGGAGTATTAAGGTTAAGCAGCAAGTGATTGTTTTGTATGAGATCTCCGGGTTTTTCTGCTACCATTACGACTCTCCATGGAGTACCAAATGGCGAGATCAGATCTGCAGGAGTATACATGGAAGTTTGAATGGTATTGGATTTTACAGTGCTCAGTTTGAATTTTGTACGTGCATAATCAACCATCTGCGCCTCAGCAAGACAGGCATATAACCCATCAGGCAGTTCCAAAGTTAAAGGTCTTTCTCCCTCATCCGGCCAGTTCTTTAAAGGCAATAACCGGTAAGGTGCCTGAGCCCATGAAGCATGCCAGGCATTAGTTCCCTCGGGCAATGAAAATTCGGTATTCTCAGACAGTCTTCTTTTACTGCTTGTATCGTGATGGCCTGATAATGATCTCTGATCTGGCTACTCTCACCGGTTATGGGCGTCCATGCTGTATCTTTAGAATTGCGAACAATTCCGGTTATCTTCAGGTTTTCAAACCATTTTTCGCGCCGGTCAACCTTTAACGCCATCGCCTGCTCACTTAAATGATTGTCTAACTGTAAATCCAATAAAGATTCCAGTATAACGGGTTTTCCTTTAAAATTTACCGTGTAATACATCGCACGGGTACGGTCGGTTAATTGTTTCTGATAGAATGTTATTAAGATATTTTTATCCGGAGAATACAATTGCTGAAGAGATCCTGAAACCAGTTGCTGTGCCCTAACAGAACTAAAGAAACCAGCCAGAGCAACAACAAAGGTTAAGAGTGGTTTTAATTTTCTAAGCTGCATAAATATTGGAAAGTAGACAGGTTTCACGTAAAATCTGAACTGCACGGTAAACCTGATTAACTACAGATTGATACTTTATCCCCGTGATTTCTGATATCTGGTTATAATTAAGGTCCTGGTAAAAACGCATATGAATGACCTCGCGTTGTTTCAGTGGTAAATTATTAATGGCCCCCATCATTACCTCTTTTAACTCCACATCCTGCTCCCTGGAAATAATGGCATCTTCATTTGAATATTCAAATTCTGCAAAAGGCATTGCCTCAAGCTTTGATGCTTTCAATTGGGATTTCCGGATGTGGTCCAATAAGGTACAGCGGGTGGAACGGTAAAAGTAAGCTCGGACATTAGTGATTTCACCTATCCTCACTCTGTTTTCCCAGAACTTAATAAAGAGTTCCTGCAGAAGGTCATCGACCAGATCAGCATCCTGAATCGTGGTAAATGCATATCTGAATAAACCCGGATAAAGTGCTTTGTGAAGTAAGGCAAAAGATCCTTGCTCACCATTCCTGGTCTGATCCCATAACACCATCAAATTGTCGACTTTGCTCATAAGAATTACATATTTGGTTACTGCAATGTTTGGTTTGCAACAAGCCTGAGCAGAAAGATTTTCAGCTCTGGTTTGCCGTAAATTGCAGTTACGAATATGGTTTGGAATAAAAAAAAGGAAGGGTACAAACTCGTAATTAAGGAGTGTATTTTCGCCAAATGGCGTTTTTTAACCTAAAAGAGGGCTATTTTTTGCTAATCTTTGAATTTATAGCGCTTATTAAAAGACTTGCGGTGTTTCTTTATGAACTCAGATGGGTTGGAATGAAACAATTTAAAAAATTGTTTGCTGAAATATTTAGCATCATTAAACCCGGTTTGAAAAGCCGCCTCGTTTACATTACAATCTGTATTGATCATGATCCTTGCTGCAG
>NZ_JBFTIZ010000185.1:0-9574 GCF_056395165.1 Pedobacter sp. 10L46_2 | reverse complement strand
TATAAGTACAAGTAAAGTATGTTATTAACATACTATTGCCGTACTATTGAAAGGGTATTTCCAACTGTGTTTTCATTATGTTCTTAATATAGGGTTATTCTGTAAGTTCGTTTAGCAAAATATAAGTTGAATGTTTTCTTAAAAGCATCTTTGACTATACTAGGGGTGTTCTCATGTTAGAAAAGAAGACAACCTGGTAATCATCCAAAGCTTTGTTATACTAGCTATATTTTATAATATTGCAGCTCATTAAAATTTAACTAATGAAAAAAATATTTTTCTTAATTCTTACTGCGGGATTTTTCCAGTTGGTTGATGTTAAGGCACAATCTAGCGCTCAAATTGCAGAACCAAGATTGGGAATTGGATTTGACGTAGGCTTACCTATGGGCGATTTTGGAGACTTTGCAAATTATGGAACAGGGGGTTCTCTACTTTATCAGCATCCGGTATCAAAGTCATTAAACATTACCGGAAATGTAGGCTATATCAGATTCAATGGCAAAGAAACTATTGGTACATTGAAATACAGGCAAAGTTTTATTCCGATTAAAGTTGGAGCAAGATATTTTATCACCGAAAATATTTACGGAACAGCTGAAGTGGGGTCGTCTATCGCGACAGCTAATGGCAGTGGAGTTTCTTTTATTTATACACCTGGTTTGGGCGTTGAAATTCCTGTTTCACGTACAGGTTCTTTAGACATTGGAGCCAGATATGAAGGGTGGACAAAAAATACGGGAACTTTATCATTTATTGGTTTAAGAGCCGGATACAATTTTTAAAAGCAAATGAATGTACGCAGTTTTTAAAAGGGAATTATTCAGTTTGTTAAATTCATTAATGGCTTATATTACCATTGGTGTGTTTTTACTAACCTCAGGTTTGCTGCTTTGGTTCTTTCCTGATACCTCGATATTGGAGTATGGATATGCTGAACTCACCGGGTTCTTTAGTTTGGTGCCATTCCTATTCATGTTTCTGATCCCTGCAATAACCATGCGTTCGTTTGCTGAAGAGAGGAGAGAAGGTACTTATATTTTACTGGCATCAAGGCCATTAACAGATTGGCAAATTATTCTGGCGAAGTATTTTGCATGTTTGGTACTGGTGTTGTTTTCATTGGTGCCTACTATAATTTATTATTATTCTATTTACAAGCTGGGTTTGCCAGCCGGGAATATTGATACTGGCGCGGTAATTGGTTCTTATCTGGGTTTATTGCTACTGGGAAGTGCTTTTGTTGGCATTGGCATATTTGCGTCATCTATTACTAAAAATCAGGTTATTGCCTTTGCAGTTGCAGTATTTATCTGCTTTGTAGCGTACAGCGGTTTTGATGCATTGAGCAAAATTTTTTCGATGCGTTACCTGGAAAGTATTTTTTTAGGATTAAGTGTAAATGAGCACTATCAATCTATAAGCAGAGGAGTTTTGGATACTCGTGATCTTGTTTATTTTATAAGTTTTGTATTCTTCTTTTTAGGAATTACCAAGCTGGTAATAGGAGGGAGAAAATGGTAAAGTTGAAGAACAGCAAGAGTGCCGGATTAGTTGGTCTTTTGGCAGGGCTAATATTATTGAATGTTGTATCACAGTATGTTTATACCCGGATAGACTTTACAAAAGAGAAGCGTTTTACGTTAACACCAAAATCTAAAACGATTTTAAAAGAAGCTAAGAAACCAATAACAATTACTATTTTTCTGGAGGGCGATTTACCAGCGGCTTTTAAGCGTTTGAGAAATGCTGCAAAAGATCTGTTAACTGACTACAAAGCCTATGCAGGTACTGATATTAACGTTGAATTTGTTGATCCGATATCCGGGCTGTCTGCAGCCGAGCAGGACACAGTTATTAATCACCTATATCAGGTAGGAATAGAGCCTACCACCTTAAATATTAAGAACGATAACGGGTTTGCTCAAAAAACCATATTTCCAATGGCAATGGTTGAAGGGAATGGAAATCAGCTGGCTTTAAAATTATTGCAAAACCTGGATGCCTCAGGCAACTATGAAGAAAATATCAATAATTCTATACAAAACCTGGAATATGTATTTACATCAGCCATTCAAAAGGTATTGAGCGGACAGCATCCAAGAATTGGTTTTACGGAAGGAAATGGTGAGCTCTCTGATTTGCTGTTGAATGATGCGATAAAAAGCTTGTCGGATAGTTATGACGTGGGTAGGGTAAACCTTAACCAAATTGATAAGGCGGGTTTAGATAAATTAAAGTTATTGATAATTGCAAAACCCGAAAAGGAATTTACAGAAGCCGAAAAATACAAGATCAATTATTTTGTAATGAACGGTGGCAGGGTAGTTTGGAGTATAGATCAGGTGAGCGCCAGCTTAGATAGTTTAAGGGGGGCAGGAGAACAACTGGCTTTTAACAAAAAGCTGAATCTTGATGATATGCTGTTTATATATGGCGCAAGAATTAACTATGATCTTATAGCTGATGCCAACTGTGCAGAAATTCCTTTAAGCATGGGTGGACAGCAGGGACAGATTCAAATGGCACCATGGGTGTTTTATCCAATACTGATGCCTGATACAGCTAATAGCCTCGTAAAAAATATGGATGGAATAAGGAGTGAATTTGTTAGCACTGTTGATACTATTGGAGTAAAAGGAGTTAATAAAAAGGTGATTTTACAAAGCTCAGCTTATAATAAGGTGCATCATACACCAAAGATGCTTTCGCTGCAAATGGTTGCGGAACAGCCAGATCCGCGCGAGTATGCCAGCGTGCAGCGAACTGTTGGCGTACTCTTGGAGGGCAAATTTCAATCTGTGTTTCTAAACAGGTCGGCTCCTGCCGGAATTACTGAACAATACAGTGTGCCTGCAGAGAGTAAAGCCACAAAAATGATAGTGATTGGAGATGGAGATGTCTTCAAAAATCAAATAAGTGCCAGAGACGGATCTGTTTTTCCATTGGGTTTTGACAGATATACAGAAAGAAACTATGGAAATAAGGCATTGTTATTAAATATTGCCGACTTTTTATCTAATGATGATAATTTGATCTCTTTACGCAATAAAGAAGTTAAGATCAGGTTGTTGGACAAGGTGCGTTTGCGTACCGAAAAGCTACAATGGCAGCTTATTAATGTCGTTTTTCCTTTACTATTGTTAATATCGTTCGCAATTTTTCAACATTATTACCGCAAACATAAGTATGCAAGGTAATTTTTATATTTTTGAGAACTGACAAGATCATACTATGAGATTTATTGTATCCACATCAACGTTATTAAAACATTTGCAAACAGTAAATGGTGCATCAAGCAGCAGTACTGTTTTGCCTATACTGGAAAATTTCTTATTTGAAATTAAAGACGGAAATTTAACGATATCTGCAACGGACTTACAAACCAGCATGACCACTTCTTTGGCTGTTGAATCTAAAGAAGGCGGTAAAGTAGCTGTGCCGGCAAGAATACTGTTAGATACCTTAAAGACTTTACCAGATCAACCTATTTCTTTTAATATTGACGATGCATCATTCTCTATTGAGATTAGTGCAGGAGACGGTAAATATAAACTGAGCGGTGAAAATGGAGATGATTTTCCAAAAATACCGGTTGTAGAAAATGCTTCATCTGTAAACTTACCAGCGTCTGTACTGACCGAGGCCATTACCAAAACTATTTTTGCGGTAAGTAATGATGAGTTAAGACCGGCCATGACTGGTGTTTTTTGTCAATTATCTGAAGAACACATCACTTTTGTAGCAACTGATGCACATAAATTAGTAAGATACAGACGTATGGATAGTAAAGCAGATAAAACATCTTCTTTCATCCTTCCTAAAAAAGCTTTAACTTTATTGAAAGCGGCATTACCATCAACTGATGTGAATGTTTCTGTTGATTATAATGCAACAAGCGCTTTCTTTAAATTTGAGAATATAAACCTGGTTTGTCGTTTGATTGATGAGCGTTATCCGGATTATGAAGCGGTAATACCTGCTAATAACCCGAATAAGTTAGTGATTGACAGGGCTTTGTTTTTGAATACACTACGCAGGGTAGTTATTTTTGCTAATAAAACCACTCACCAGGTAAGACTAAAAATCAATGGAAGTGAATTAAACATTTCTTCTGAGGATTTAGATTTTGCGAATGAAGCGCATGAGCGTTTAAGTTGCCAGTACGAAGGTGAAGATCTGGAAATAGGATTTAATGCACGTTTCTTAATTGAGATGTTAAGCAATTTGAGTGGAGAGGAAGTTACCTTGGAGCTTTCTACGCCAAATCGCGCTGGATTGTTAATTCCTCAGACTAATGATGAAAATGAAGATGTTTTAATGTTGGTTATGCCAGTAATGTTGAATAATTATAATTAATACTCATTTAAATATTTTGGATGGCTTGGTTTTTGACCAGGTCATCGTTGTTTAGTGTAATTTTAATAATACTACTATGAAAAAATCATTCTTTTTATGCTTAACTCTGGGTGTTATACTCCTGAGCTCTTGTTTTAAAGAACCCAAACCAGAGCCTGTTGGAGACGCATATGTTAATGCTGTTAACGCAGTGAGAGGGTCGAGTCCGCAGGAATTTTATTTAAATGGAAGCAAGAAAAATTCTATTCCTATTCCGTATGGTGCATCCAGTGGCTATATTACTGTTACTTCAGGAAATAGTCAGTTTGCCTTTGGTAATATAAGTTCAGATACAGCTAATGCTGCTACACCGGTTGTAGGTGTTCCAATAGGAATTAACGCAACCGTTTTCTATTATACCGAATCAAAGAGTCAGACCACCCAGAAGGAATTGCACATGGCAACAATCATCAATGATGATATGAAACCTTCGGCAGTTGCGGGTAAAGCTAAAGTGAGGTTCATTAATTTGAATTACTTATTAGCTAATACGATTTCGGTTTTATCTGGAACTACCAAGATCTCAGAAAAAATACCTTTTAAAAGTGCATCGTCTTATATCGATCTTGACCCGGGTACTAAATTTAAGTTTGTTGCGGATATAGTAGATTCACCAGTTTCGGCTGAACTTGATGCGAATTTGCAAGCCAATAAAAATTATACCATTTGGGTTGATGGGGTTACAGCAACGGAATTAACAGGACACGTTATAGCACACTAATTAATTAAATGACATTTCTAAGTTTAAAAATATCATGGTAATAAGCATGATATTTTTATTTTTGGGCTTAATTTATAAAACTTGGAATTTTTCACTTTTTTAATAGACTTTCTTCTTCATATTGATAAGCATTTGGAGGAGATCATCAGAGATTATCAGAATTGGACATATGCCATTCTTTTTTTAATCATTTTTGCCGAGACAGGTTTTGTAGTTACTCCCTTTTTACCTGGCGATTCTTTGTTGTTCGCCATGGGAACTTTAATTGCCGGAGAAAATACAGGTTTAAGTATTTGGGTGATGCTGATCCTCTTAATTGTGGCGGCTATATTAGGTAATTCATTAAATTATAAATTAGGTAGTTATTTTGGTGTTCGGGTGTTTAAAGAGAACAACAGAATACTAAAACTCGAATATTATAATCAATCGCACATGTTTTTTGAAAAGCATGGTGGTAAAGCCATTATTTTTAGTCGCTTCTTACCTATCTTCAGAACAATAGCTCCATTCGTTGCGGGTGTTGCGAAGATGCCGTTTGGAAGATTTACTCTTTTTAATGTTATTGGAGGGGTTGCCTGGATAACAAGTTTACTTATGGCGGGATACTTATTGGGGCAGATTCCTGTGGTTAAAAAGAACTTTGACATAGTAATTGTAGTGATTGCTGTTGTTACTTTTTTCCCCGCAATATTTGCAGCTTTAAGATCTAAGTTTAAAAAGAAAGAGGTAAAAGAGTAGATTAGCAGCAGGGGTAACCCGCATCAACCCATGCTGGGTACCAGGATGATCCTATGGTTAATATCGCTGATTTCGTCTGCCTGTCTACCACACTGTTCATCGAAGTATGAGATGCTTTGGTATTATTCTATGGAGTATTGCTTATGCACTTGATTGTTTCTTTCAGAAAAGCTACACTTTCTATGCCCGGGAAATATTTGTTCAAATTAGCTTCTCAGCAGCGACCTAGGTGGTTCATATAATCAACGTCAAGGTAGTACCAAGGTGCGCTACAGTATCTGTATATCGACGTTTGTCTGTGGTCATCCACATGGTCAGCACAACGTTTTATGTCGCTTTGAAGAATCTATTAATGCCGGAAGGAAGCGTGAAAACTGCCAGGTAGTTAATTCTCATGTGAGCAAAGAAGCCCCTGGCGCTAAACAGAATAATTGTTGTAACAAGCATTACGGAAATAAAAGGATATTTCATTTCCGTAAAACTATATGAAGAAACCTTTAATGTGGTTATTTATCGATGCTTTTCCCCTTCATTGCCGAAGAAACAGCTACATCCATAACCCTTTCGGCAAATGGGCGTGTAAATTCATTTAGTTCGTCGGCTTTCTTAAGGATTTCATCTTTCTCTGCTTTAGCAAGTGCTTCCTTGAGTGCCAGGATATGGATGTTGGTGTTTTCGATTTCATCTGCGGTAAGGAAAGTTCCATGTTTTTCGATAAAGCGTTCGGCCGTGTAAACTAATTGTTCGCCTTCACTTCTGGCTTCAATCAGCATCCTTTGTTCTACATCACTTTTTGCATGAGTAATGCTATCGATCAGCATTTTTTCGACAGTTTCATCGGTTAAACCGTAACTAGGAGTAATGTCTATTTCCTGTTTTACACCAGAGCGTAGTTCAACAGCCTGGACAGTTAAAATCCCATCGGCGTTTAAAAGGAAGTTGATATCTACTTTTGGTAGCCCAGCCGGCATAGATGGGATTCCCTTAAGATCAAATTCTGCTAATTTTCTGTTTTCCTGAACCAGATCGCGTTCGCCCTGGAATACAGATATTTTCATGTTTACTTGTCCATCCACTGAGGTAGTGTATTGCCTGCCAGCCTTGGTGGGAACTTTTGCATTTCTTGGAATAATGACATCCATTAAGCCACCCATAGTTTCAATTCCTAGTGATAAAGGGGTCACGTCTAATAAAAGGATATCTGACCTGTTTCCAGCAAGGATATCTGCTTGTATGGCTGCTCCTAAAGCAACTACCTCATCAGGGTTAATCTGATCGTGAGGAGTGCGGCCAAAGAAATCTGCAACTTGTTTTTTAACATAAGGGGTACGTGTAGACCCGCCAACTAAAACCACCTCATCAATATTTTTAATGTCTAATTTAGCATCAGTTAAGGCCTGTTTACAAGAGTTTATGGTTTCCTGAACTTTGGGAGCAATTAGTTGTTCAAAAGTTTGTTTATCTATTGAGCACCAGATTTCGCCAAGCCTCTCATTAAATAAATTTTGAGTGGTTAAAGCTTTTTTTGCTTCTTCGGCTTTTAACCTTAAAGCTTGCATTAAACCTGAATCTGCAGCAAGGTCTTGTTTGTTTAGTTTGTTTTTGTCTATCCAATAATGAACGATGGCGCGATCAAAATCATCTCCGCCTAAAAAAGTATTGCCATTAGTTGATAATACTTCAAATATCCCGTTTTGAATTGAAAGTACAGATACATCAAAAGTGCCTCCACCAAGATCATAAACGGCTATTGTCTTTTGTTGAGTAGGATCCAGGCCCAGTCCATAGGCCAAACTAGCAGCTGTAGGCTCGTTTACAATCCTTAAAACATCAAGCCCGGCTAGTTTTCCTGCATCACGGGTTGCTTGTCGCTGACTGTCGTTGAAATAAGCGGGAACAGTTATTACTGCTCTGTTCACAGGGGTTTTAAGTGCGTGCTCTGCTCTGGCTTTAAGCTCTTTTAGTATTTCAGCTGATAATTCAATTGGTGTATAGAACTTATCGCCGGCTTTAATTTTGACCAGGGAATCGTTCTCATCATCAATTATTTTATAAGAGAAGGTATCCTGATGACTGGCTACATCTTTGTATGACCTTCCCAGTAGGCGCTTAACAGAAAATATGGTGTTTGAAGGATCGGTAATTAAAAATTCTTTGCAATAAGCCTTTACCAGTGTCGTTTATCACTTTGGGGTTTTTGTCCGGATCGATAAAGGCAACCAAACTATTTGTTGTCCCTAAATCAATCCCAACGATGATTTCTTCTTGCTGGAATGAGCCTGTTGCCAGGTTGATGGATATTTTTGCCATAGTTCGGCAAATTTAGGAATGTTTAGCTGTTTTTTTGTTTTAAGGTTGTAATGTTTTTCAGATCCTGGGAATTAATTTGTTCTATTACGAGGTTTAAAATAAAGTAACGGGATTAAGCTTCAAAAACTCTTCTGTGCTCAGTCCGCTTTTTCCGATGAGTAATATCTTCTCAGGTTTGAATTGTTTTTGGAATTCATTTAAACCGGATATACTTAAATCTTGGCCACTTTTTACTTCGAGCCCTATGACTTTTCCCCGACGCTCCAATACAAAATCTACCTCATTGTTGCGCTCGCGCCAATAATATACCTTAAAGCCTTCGGTAAGCGCTGAATTAACCAAATGAGCTCCTATGGCAGATTCTGCCATTCTACCCCATTCTTTTGGTTCTTGCCTAACTTCATCGAAAAGCTCATTGCGCATGATTAACTAATGTGGTTTTTCCTACCTGACGTGGGCCAATTACTACTTGGAAGTGTTTTCTTGTCTCTAAGATTCTAGATGTAAGTTCTTTAATATGAGGTCTTTGGAACATGATTTACGAATTACTCAATACATTGAGTAATTCGTAATTTCTAAAGAAATATTTTAATTGAACGG
This sequence comes from Pedobacter sp. 10L46_2, assembly GCF_056395165.1. Classification (NCBI taxonomy): domain Bacteria; kingdom Pseudomonadati; phylum Bacteroidota; class Sphingobacteriia; order Sphingobacteriales; family Sphingobacteriaceae; genus Pedobacter; species Pedobacter sp. 10L46_2. The sequence continues at coordinate 807 of NZ_JBFTIZ010000185.1, read as the reverse complement.
CTGATTTTTAAAGGTCAAGCTCCTTTTTATGAATATTATAAAGCCAAAGTACAATATCCTGATAACTGTCTGTTCCCTTATCCTGATTGTTTAGTTTTAGAAATCTGTCGAAAGCAACATCCATGTATCCAAACATCTCACTGTTATACTTGCGCCAAAAATCACGGTCGTTTTTAAAGTCTTGTATTGTACCAGGATTAATGGTAGTATACAAAGCATCATAATCTTTCTGAGACTTGATCCTGATCTCGAACAGTATGCTTTTTAACATGGCATAGGATGCGGAATACTGAAAATTAGGATCAGCACTATTTGCGGCTACAAGATAACCAATAAGGTTTGCCTCATCTTCGCGACCAATGCCTAGCTGATGGGCTATTTCGTGACAGGTAACAAAGGGTAGGGCTATGGCCGGTAATCTCATATTTACATTTGCTTCTCCCGAGATTGGATTGTAATATCCTTCGATGCCAATTTTAGTAACTATCCAACTATTTAATACCGGTTTTACCGCAGGGCTGCGGTATTTGAAAATGGAATTTCTTTGTTCCATCAAGTCATAACCAGCTTTAGCTCTAATCGCTAATTCCTTAATGTTGTATCTTGTTTTCTTTACTTTTTGGAGATGGTTTAGTTTACTGATGAAAAATTTACCCAGTAAAACCAGCTCAGGTGTGTTGTATTTTTCATTGTTGATGCCCAGCTGTTTTGAAACTGAAGGACGTGAATAGTTTAAACCCCAAAGAATTTTAAAAATTAAATAAAGAATAAGAATAAAGTTAATTACCTGTAAGGGCACCTTTACCC
>NZ_JBFTIZ010000184.1:0-8120 GCF_056395165.1 Pedobacter sp. 10L46_2 | reverse complement strand
GGTGGAGCCCTTGGTCTTTAGGACCTCAAACGGACTGCAAATACTTTCATCGTAATGCGGTTGAGTTAGAAAACAAATATATATAATTTACAATTACAATTCTATATTTTTTTGTGCTGAATTATTATGAGTCCACGTTAAGTCCACATTTTTACAGAAAAAAGGCGGACTTATTATGGTCGGATTATTTATTGAATATGGATTTACATTAAATGTTTATAAGTCAAGTATTAAATGCTGTATGCCTTTATCATTTCTTCATTTACTTTACAGCCCTTTCCGGTGGTGGTGTCAATCATCACATAATCAAACCAGCCATCAGAAGCAATTTTACCTGTTCTTTTATTTTCAATTTCGAACTGTACACGGCAACCTTTTTCATTGATTGTTAAAATTCCGGTGCGGATAGCAATTATATCGCCCAAAATAAGCGGACGTTTAAAGTCAACAAGTGCGGTACGTACCACCCAGCCAAAGCCACTATTTAAAAAAGATTCCATTGGCATTTTATAAAATTCAGCCATTTGATCATAACGGGCAGCAAGCACATAGTCAAAGTATTTGCTATTATGGACATGGTTAAACATATCGATATCATCAGGACGTACTTTTAGCTCACTTTCAAATATACTGTATTGGTTTTTTTCCATAAATAAGTCGTAACAGCCACAAAAATAAGGTTTAGTAATGGCCAATTTTCTCGTCGAGCCAAAATTTTACGCATACTTGTTAATCTTTAAAACTTACACTATCTTTGCACCCAATTAATTAATCATTTAAACTTTAGTATCATTCAAGAATGTATTTAAGTAAAGAAAAGAAAGCTGAAATCTTTAAACAGCATGGTGAAGTAGAAACTAATACAGGTTCTGCTGAAGGTCAGGTAGCGTTATTTACATACCGCATTGCACATTTAACTGAGCACTTAAAGAAAAATCGTAAAGATTATTCTACTCAGTTATCACTACAAAAATTAGTAGGTAAACGCCGTGGTATTTTGGCATATCTATTTAAAAAAGATATTGAGCGCTATCGTGCTATCATCAAGACTTTAGGTCTAAGGGATATCATCAAATAGAACTACTTATATCAAGAAAAGCCATTCTTTAGGGATGGCTTTTTTAATTTCTTGATATTATTATCTTAACTTGCAAAGAAAATAATATATATAAATCCGGTGTGTGAAAAGAGGAAAACACACCACAACAATTTTTAAATGAATGTAATAAAAAAATCGTTCGACTTGGGCGATGGAAGAACAATCGAAATTGAAACAGGAAAATTAGCTAAACAAGCTGATGGTTCGGTGGTAGTTAAAATGGGCGATACCATGCTTTTGGCAACTGTAGTTTCTACAGTAGGCGCTAAGGCTGGTGTTGATTTTTTACCTTTATCTGTTGATTATCAGGAGAAATACGCTGCCGCAGGCCGTATCCCTGGAGGTTTTCTTCGTCGCGAGGCAAGATTATCTGATTATGAAGTTTTAATTTCACGTTTAGTAGATCGCGCTTTGCGCCCGATGTTCCCTGAAGATTATCACTCTGATACTCAGGTAATGATCTCATTGATCTCTTCTGATAAAAATATAATGCCAGACTGTTTAGCTGGTTTAGCTGCTTCGGCTGCCATTGCGGTTTCAGATATTCCGTTTAACGGACCAATCTCTGAAGTACGTGTAGCTAAAATTGATGGCAAACTGGTAATTAACCCTTACGTGAGCGATTTAGAGCGTGCATCATTGGAATTCCTTGTTGCAGGTACTGAAAAAGACATCGTAATGGTTGAAGGTGAGTGTGATGAGATTTCTGAAACTGAAATGGTTGAGGCCATTGAATTTGCTCATAAAGCAATCGTTATCCAGGTTCAGGCTCAAAAAGAACTTGCTGAACTTGTAGGTAAAACTGTAAAACGTGAGTATTCTCATGAAGACAGTAACCCTGAATTAAAAGAGCAGGTTTATGCTGCTACTTACGACAAGGTTTATGCTGTAGCTAAAAGCAACACAAGCAAAGGTGAGCGTGGTGATGCATTTGGTACGATCTTAATGGACTTCATAGCTACATTGGGAGAAGATATTGATGATGTAACCGGTTTCCTTGCTAAAAAATATTTCCACGATGTACAATATGATGCTATCCGTAACCTGTTTTTAGATGAAGGAATTCGTTTAGACGGTCGTGACGTACGTACAGTACGCCCAATCTGGAGTGAAATAGGTTACTTGCCTTCAGCTCACGGTTCTGCAGTATTTACACGTGGTGAAACACAATCATTAACTACCGTTACTTTAGGATCTAAAGATGATGAGCAAATGATTGATGGTGCGTTCATCAATGGATACAACAAATTCCTATTGCACTATAATTTCCCAGGTTTCTCAACTGGCGAGGTTCGTCCTAACAGAGGTGCTGGTCGTCGTGAAATTGGTCATGGTAACCTGGCTATGCGTTCTTTAAAGAAAGTGTTGCCTGGATTGGAAGAAAATCCTTATACCATCCGTATCGTTTCTGATATCTTGGAATCTAACGGTTCTTCGTCAATGGCAACTGTTTGTGCTGGTACATTAGCACTTATGGATGCCGGTATTAAAATCAAAGCTCCGGTATCGGGTATTGCAATGGGTTTAATTACTGATGAGAAAACTGGTAAATATGCAATCCTTTCTGATATCTTAGGTGATGAAGATCACTTAGGTGATATGGACTTTAAAGTAACCGGTACTGAAAAAGGTATTGTTGCTTGTCAAATGGACTTAAAAATCAATGGCTTGAAATGGGAAGTGTTAACAAACGCTTTAATTCAGGCTAAAGAGGCTCGTTTGCATATCTTAAATGAGATGAAGAAAACAATTTCTGCACCTCGCGAAGATTATAAAGACCATGCTCCACGTATTGTTTCTTTAAGTATTGATAAAGAATTTATTGGTGCTGTAATAGGGCCAGGCGRTAAAATTATTCAGGAAATGCAACGTGAAACTGGCGCTTCTATCTCTATCGAAGAGGTTGGAAACAAAGGTATCGTTGAAATCTTTGCTGATAACAAAGCTGCAATTGATGCTGCTGTTACCCGTATCAATGCAATAGCTGCTAAACCGGAAATAGGTGCAACTTACAGTGGTAAGGTAAAATCTATTATGCCATTTGGTGCATTTGTAGAGATTATGCCAGGTAAAGATGGTTTACTTCACATTTCTGAAATTGACTGGACTCGTTTAGAAACAATGGACGGTGTGTTTAAAGAAGGTGATAAAGTTGAAGTGAAACTTTTGGATGTTGATAAACAAGGTAAAATGAAACTTTCTAGAAAAGCTTTATTGCCTCGTCCACCAAAAGCAGAAGCTGCTCCAGCTGAAAATAAGCCGGCTTAATCCAAAGGTAGGTCTGTCAGCCGAGGGTAAATCCTTCGGTTTGTCGCTTCTTATATACTCAAAACCCTGCAAATCGCGGGGTTTTTTGGTATAAGATGGGTTATTTCTTTATATTTACAATTGTGAACCAGCTATAAATTAAAAACACCTTTCTCATGAAACACCTTATTGCTCCCTCTTTACTTTCCGCTGATTTTGCTAACCTTCAACGTGATATTGAAATGGTTAATTCGAGTGAGGCAGACTGGTTTCATGTAGATGTGATGGATGGTGTGTTTGTACCAAATATATCTTTTGGTTTTCCAGTAATGGAAGCAATAAAAAGATATGCTACAAAGCCTTTGGATGTTCACCTTATGATTGTTAATCCTGATCAGTATATTGAGCGTTTTGCAGCTGCAGGCGCATCAGTAATAACGGTGCATTACGAAGCTTGTACACACTTGCATAGAACGATTCAGGCAATTCATGCCACTGGTTGCAAGGCGGGTGTTGCAATTAACCCTCATACTCCTGTGGGCTTACTTAAAGATGTTTTGGCAGATCTGGATCTGGTGCTTGTTATGTCAGTGAATCCGGGTTTTGGTGGCCAAAAGTTTATTCCTAATACGCTAAATAAACTAAGGGAGTTAAAAGCTATGGCCTCAGTTGTTAATCCTGATCTGCTCATAGAAGTTGATGGCGGGGTAGGGATAAAGAACCTGGCCGATCTGATTCAGGCGGGTGCAAGCGTTTTTGTTGCAGGAAATGCCATTTTTGCTGCTCCTTCTCCATCGGTCATGATCTCTGAATTAAAACAACTTGATGCACAATTGAAATCATCATAAGCTCACAGCTTTGTAACATAAATGTATAGACTTTGCCTGCTGCTCTCAGTTTTACTATTTGGTTTTACGTATGTAAATGCACAACCTCTTGTAAAAGTGTCAGGACTAATTACAGATGATCTGAAGAGCCCATTGTCTATGGTAACCATTAGCGTTGTTGGACAAAACCAGTCGACCGCATCTGATGACAAGGGGAGTTATAATATTTATTCAAGTACCACCTCTTTTACATTGAAATACAGTCTGTTAGGTTATAAATCTGTTTTGGTTGAGTTTAAATATGGTAAGGCCGGCAGGATTATTCAAAATGTTTCATTAACACGGAATATAAACGAACTGGAGCAGGTTACCATTACCACAAAACAAAATCAGCTTCGTAACAGCACCACTATTAATATTGCAGATATTGCTTCTATACCCTCAGTTTCGGGTAATTTTGAAGTGGTTCTTAAAACATTACCGGGGGTATCTACTAATAATGAATTGAGCGCTCAGTATAGCGTTAGGGGAGGTAATTTTGATGAAAACCTGGTATATGTAAATGATGTTGAAATTAGCCGGCCTGTGCTGATCAGAAATGGACAGCAGGAGGGTTTGAGTTTTATTAACAGTGATTTGTTAAGCTCTGCCAAGTTCTCTACAGGTGGCTTTGAATCCAGATATGGTGATAAATTATCATCAGTACTGGATGTGAAATATGATCGGCCGGATAGTAGTGAGGCCGTATTGAACCTTGGTATGCTGGGAGCCGGTTTTAGTTCTAAGATTTTAAACAAAAACAGCTATCTGCTTGCAGGATTGAGGTATAAGAATAATACAAGTATATTAAACAGACAAGATAATAAAGGGAGCTATGCGCCTAATTTTACCGATGCGCAATTGATTTATCATCAAAATGTTTCGTCTAAAATGAGTGTTGATTTTTTAGGGAGTTTTAATAGTGGGATCTTTAAATTAATACCCGAAAGCAGAGAAACCCAATTTGGAACATTAAGTACTGTGATGCGCTTGCAAACAGACTACAGCGGAAAGGAAATTGATGATTATCAGACAGCAGGAGGGGCCATAACCTTTGCCTTTTACCCTAAATCGAATCTGGTTATAAAGTGGATAAACAGTTATTTTAATACCCTTGAAAGAGAAAGAATAGACATAGAGGGGAGATATGTGTTTGATGAGGTTAACAATACCTTTGCAGATGGAAACTTTGGCGCTGTTAGGATCAACAAAGGCGTAGGGAAGTATATCAATTATGCCCGCAATAACCTGGAGTCAGAAAACCTCAGTTCGGAGGTAAAGGTAGATCAGGATTATGAAAACCATACGTTTTCATTGGGCTTAAGGTTTGAGCGCAAGAAATATAACGATAATTTAAATGAATATAGTCTTATAGATTCGGCAGGATATATACAACAGGGAGGGTTAAATAATTTCTATCAGGACAACCTTATTAATGTTAGAAATGACCTGGCAATTCAATACTACAGCGCTTATATTCAGGATAGTTACACCTTGTCAGTCAACTCAACCCTTCAGCTTGGTGTAAGGGGTAATTATAATACTTTAAGTAAGCAATTTCTCCTTAGCCCCAGGTTGCTTTTGGCTTACAGGCCATCGAGCAATAATAAAATTTTCAGATTTACTGCCGGAGTATATCAGCAGGCTCCCGACTACAGGAGCATCAGGGATTTTAATGGAATTCTTAATTTAAATCAGCAGGCACAAAGGTCATACAATACATCGGCAGGTTTGGACTATGCATTTGATGGTCTGGGAACACGTCTAAAGTTTACTTCTGAGCTTTATTTTAAATATCAGGACAGGCTTATTCCTTATATGATGGATAATGTAAGGGTAAAGTATCTTGCCGGAGAGTTGGCAAAAGGCTATATCTATGGAGCAGACCTGAGCATTGGCGGTGAGTTTGTAAAGGATCTGGTGTCTTATTTCAGAATGTCTTTAATGAAGGCTAATCAGAATATCTTCAATGATGAGCGGGGTTATTTAAAAAGGCCAACAGATCAGAGAATTAATTTCTCAGTTTATTTTCAGGATAGATTGCTGAACAGCCCTACCTATAAAGTACATTTAAATATGATGTATGGTTCTAAATTGCCGGTAGGAGCACCTCTTACACGTCGTTATTCTGATAATTTTAATATCCCTGCTTATAAGCGTGTGGATATTGGATTTTCTAAAGATTTTTTAGACGATGCCGGACTAAAAAAACCGAGGTTACTGGATAAATATTTTAGTTCGTTTTCTGCTCATTTAGAGGTATTTAATTTGTTAAATATTAACAATACGGTTTCATATTTATGGCTTAAGGATGTAGATAACGTACAATATGCTATTCCTAATTATTTAACTGGCAGGCAACTAAATTTGAAATTGATTATAAAGTTCAAGAATTCGAAATAATAAATAATATAAAACTGTTACATTTACAAGCATTAAAAATCACTATAAAAATGAGACACAATTTCGGCGCAGGCCCCTGTATTTTACCTCAGGAAGTATTTAAGCAAGCAGCACAAGCAGTTCTAGATTTTAAGGATGGTTTATCCATTCTGGAGATCTCTCATCGCACATCTGAATTTGAAGGTGTGGTAGCAGAAACAGAAAAATTAGTTAAGGAATTATTAAATGTACCTTCCGGATATTCTGTTTTATTTTTACAAGGCGGTGCTAGTTTGCAGTTTGCAATGGTTCCAATGAACTTATTACCTGAAGGAAAAACTGCCAGTTATCTGGAAACAGGCGTTTGGGCAAACAAGGCTATTAAAGAAGTATCTACTTTTGGTAAAGCAAACATTGTTGCTTCTTCAAAAGAATCAAACTTTACCTTTATTCCTAAAGATTATAGTATTCCAGAAGACAGTGCTTATTTCCACTTCACTTCTAACAATACTATTTACGGAACAGAAATGTTCAGCGTACCTAAAACCAGTATCCCTGTAGTTTGCGATATGTCTTCGGATATCATGAGCAGGGTTATTGATGTTTCCCAATATGATTTGATCTATGCAGGAGCTCAAAAAAATATCGGTCCGGCTGGTTTAACAGTAGTAATTGTTAAAGATGAGATCTTAGGTAAATCAGGCAGAAAGGTACCTTCTATGCTTGACTATAAAGTGCATATCGATGGTGGTTCTATGTATAACACTCCTCCGGTATTTTCTATATATGTAGCGATGCTTAACTTAAGATGGTTAAAATCTAAAGGAGGCGTTGCTGAAATTGAAAAAGAAAATATAGCAAAAGCCAGAGCTTTATATACTGAGATTGACAGAAACCCTTTGTTTAAAGGAACTTGTGCTGTTGAAGATCGCTCTAGAATGAATGTTTGTTTTGTAATGGAAAACCCAGAGCTTGAAAAACCATTCTTGAAATATGCTGAAGAAAATGGAATTGAAGGTATTAAAGGACATAGAAGTGTTGGTGGTTTTAGAGCCTCTATATACAACGCGCTTCCAATTACAAGTGTTCATGCACTAGTTGAATTAATGCAGAATTTTGCTGAAAAACACACCAATTAAAATAAAAATTAATGATTAAGATACTTGCAAACGATGGGATAGATCCTATCGGTAAAGCGTTATTAGAAAAAGCGGGTTTTGTTGTTGATACTGAAACTGTTCCTCAGGATCAATTGGTTGAAGCTTTAAAAAACTATGATGGTATTACAGTTAGAAGTGCCACCAAATTACGTAAAGAATTGATTGATCAGGTACCTAACATTAAACTGATTGGCAGAGGCGGTGTAGGTATGGATAACATTGATGTTGAATATGCCCGCAGCAAGGGTGTTGCAGTGGTAAATACACCTGCAGCTTCTTCGTTATCTGTTGCTGAACTGGTATTTGCACATTTGTTTACCGGTATTCGTTTCTTACAGGATTCAAACAGAAAAATGCCTGTTGAAG
>NZ_JBFTIZ010000183.1:0-9366 GCF_056395165.1 Pedobacter sp. 10L46_2 | reverse complement strand
GCGTTCACAGTAAGGTCCAATCCCTTAATTAAATTTGTCTTTTTGTATTTAAGCGATGGCATAACGATTCTTCCACGCCTGTGTAACTGACCATAAACACTTTCAGGTCTGGCAGCAGTTTGTATTTCCTTATAGTTCTGACCTAATGTTATTCCGAACAAAAGGTTATCTGCAAATGATTTATTAACCACACCAACGTTTGCTATCAAAGTTTCGTTATGATAAGTGTCGTTAAATCTCCTTACCGAAGACGCTCTTTTTTCAGGCACCATATCATTCTGCAACCGAAGTTTAAGGTCTGTTTTATAATTGTTATCTGAGTAATTCTGGAAAGCGCTTAGCTGTACCGTTAATCCACTCTCTGAAGTAGCTGCAGCATTAATAACACTACGGTGCGTATTGAACGAACCATATGAATAAGAGGCATCCACATAATTCCGATGCCTGTTTCCTGTCACAATGTTCACTGCTCCACCCAACGCATCAGAACCTAACCACATAGGTACAACACCTTTATATACCTCTACACGCTCGGCAACATTTATAGGAATGTTGTTAATTTGGAAAGAGGATCCAAAATTGTCCATTGGGATACCATCTATAAAATAGCGGATATGATTACCTGAAAATCCATTTAATGATACATTAAAGTTGGAACCCACACCCCCCGATTCTCTTACCCGAACGCCAGCAACACGATCCAAAGCGCCCGAAATATCTAAGGTCGTATTGTAAAGTTTAGTCGCGTCAATTGCGGTTACGTTAAATGCCTGTCTGTTTACCTCTTGGGCCTTTGTCCGACCAATTACATTGACCGTTTCCATTTCTTTGACATCTTCGTCGAGCCCTAGATTTAGTTTTACATCTTCACCATTTCCTATTTTGATTGACTTCTTTTGAGATTTAAAGCCAATTGCCCTGATTTCGACAATATAGTCTCCTGGTTTAACGTTAGTGACTTTATAAAATCCATTTTGATCTGATATTGCTCCGTACGAGGAATTTCGAAGCTTTATTGTGGCAGCAGATACAGGTTCTCCTGCACTGCTTTTGAGTTGCCCACTCACACTGGAAGATGTTGTTTGGGCTTTTGAAAAAATAACATAGGTACACAGTATACCCAATAGCAAAAATTTCTTAATTTGCATGACTTTTAACTACGATTAAAGGTGAGCCGGCTTAGCCGGTAGCCACACGGGTCCGAACCGTGTGGCATTTTTATGCTGCAAATATAGAGTTATTTAGATTAAGTCCAAATAGCAATACTAATAATTATAATATAATTATCAATTCGTAGTTAAAAATTTTTCTATCATCTTGATATTCTTGAAATTACCAACCTCAATTCGACCTACATATACACTATTGGAAATGCTTAGCCTGTCGTCAGAAATAAATGCAATATACGTTTCTATAACATCATCCTTTTTAGATTGCTCGCTATCCCCTTTCTCCAGATGTACCAGGAGGGTATCAGTTCCAGCATTTCTTCTGGCGCCGCTTAAAACAAATCGTACCGTATTGTTTGCAGGCAAGTAAGCAAGCATCATTACCTGATCTCTGTTGAGTGGATAACCACATAGGGGGTCTACATGCCATTTAAAAGTCAAAACATTGTTTTCAAGTTCAACTTTCGGATTTATCGGGCATGGTAACTCACCTTTACTAATCATCACTTTTGTGTAATCAAGTTCAAGATGTGGATATTCGCCAATAACTGCCTCTCTGATATTATAGGAAGAAGCACCGTTTTGAGCGGTTTTTGTTGTTCCGGCAACATCAAGCTTAAAGCCAACATTGGTAAAATCATTGATCGCAGAAATAAATAAATTCACTATTTTAAATCGTAAATTCACTGCTTTCTGAGCATCTGTTCTTGGTTTCTTTTTCTTACGTTTTTTGGGTTTCATTCTTAGAACGGGCTGTCCAAGTCTTTCGTAACCTACCAAATAGGCTAGTTTCCCTGTCATTGGGCCTAGTATCCGAGATTTTAATCGAGCCATAACTATTTGTTTAACAGGAACTTAATTATTCCATATACGAATATACCCAAAAACGAATATTAAGTGTTAGTCAGATTTGGCCGATACATCGTCTAATTTTGGCGTTAATTCTACCACTGTATTGCTCAGGCAAAACAATAGTAAAAGGGAAGCAAAACAATAGCAAAAGGATAGCAAAAGAAAATGTACAAGAAATAAACTGGTGACTTTTACGTCATCCCAATTTTTGACCAATTAAAAAAGGCTGATGTTTTAGTTGTTCGTCATACTCCTGCTGATTTAGAAATGGCCAGATATCGAAATTGCCAAGTTTTTGAAACTCTTTAAACACCTCTTCTTGCTCTTTTCTTTTATCCCTATAATATTGTCCAAGCGATAAAACGGATAAAATTATTTCACCTAATGAGAATTTTAATAAAGGGTTATTTGTATCAAAATATGGCCATTTATATTCATTAAATTAAAATTCAATAGTATCCTACATTGGTTAAGTTGAATTTACTGTTTTTTATAATGAAGTACAACCCTTATAAATATAAAGAAAAGATTCTTTTTATCATTTTAAAAAACTTTTTGTCTGCTTTTGTGTTCTAATTATAGTTTGAACATAATCTCCCTAAGATGAAAACCAAATCCCTATTAGCAACCTTAGTGCTTTCTGCTGGACTTTTCAGCATTACAGCCAACGCGCAGACCGATCAGACTGCGCCTGTAACCGTAAATATTGATTTAACTGCTCCAGTAATCTCTATAGATCTTGGTGCTGATCCTACCGTAAACTTTTTGTATGCTACAGCTGCAGATTATACCGTAGCGCAAACTCAACCTAAGGTTGGGCATTTTACGGTTATCAGTAATCAGAATTACGATATAACTGTTGCGGCTCAGGCTGAATTCACCGTATATCCGGCGCAAACCGCTGTTCCGTTAAGTGTGGTTCAGGTAAGTGTTGATCCTGCAACGGCAAATGGAGGAACGCTCACTATGCAACCATTGTCAATGACACCAGGCGAACTGGTATCGGATGCGACAGCAACTACCGGAGCAACGTATAATGTAAACTATTCAATTCCGGATGCTGCTCCTTTGTTAGGTAAAGCAAACGAGGTATATTCTACAACGGTTATCTATACAGCAACACAGTTATAGATGCCTTATTGTGATTCATTAACGAGGCATTACATTGTTTTGCTGAGTTGGATATTGCTGCCAATCCTTACTATAAGTTTTGCACATGGTCAGGGCTTGTCCGTTAGCCCTTCGCGAATTCTTTTTAAAGGAGAGCCTGGCGAAACCGTTACGCAAGCAATTACCTTTGTTAACAATTCGAAAAATGAATTTAACTTCACCTCCGGTATAAAGGATTGGGATCGTGATTCAACAGGAACAAAACGCTATTTCCCTGTAGGCCAAATCAAAGATTCCAATGGAAAATGGATCCAGCTTTCAGCAGGTAGTTTTGGATTGAAACCCGGAGAAACAAAAGAAGTAAACCTCTCACTGGTAATCCCTAAGAACGACACCTCCAAAAGGTTAACACATAGTATGGTTTTTTTTACACAGGTTAAAGAACAGATGAAGAAAAAACCAAACCAGGCTGAAGTAGGTGTTAATGTGCTTATAGAGGTTGGTGTTCAGGTTTATCATATGCCAGTGGGTTTACCTGCCGGTGACCTGGAATTCCTGGCTTTTGTGGACAAAGGCATTTCCGGTAATAGCAAGACTGGTATCCGAAAAATGGCCGTAAAGGTGAAAAATTCCGGACAGATCAATAAAGACGCCTATGTTAGATTTGAGCTCACCAATAAAGATACAGGTGAAGAAATCCCTATAAAATCTATTGCTATTGCAATGCTTCCGGGTGCAGAGCAATGGGTAAACCTGGACTTACCTGCCAACCTGAAGGGAAACTATTTAGCCGTCGCGATTTTAGATGCGGGAAGCCAATACGATTTAAAAGTTGCTGAAAAAGAAGTTACATATTAGTTTTATTTTGCTGCTTTATATGGGCGTGTGTATTCCACTTAATGCTCAGATAATTGTAACATTGCCTGAGGCCAACATAACGGCACGCAGCAATTATACTGTAACTTTAAATTCAGGAACTTATAATGGTCTTATAGGTCTTATTCCTGTTATTGAGATTAAAGCAAATACAGCTAATTTTGCAAATACTGTAGGCGGAACAGCAACAGTGCCACTAAATACGGCATTTTTAAAGATACGAAGTATTGGCTCACTTTCGGTTCTTGGTTCGGCTACCGAAGTTACACTTACCACGGCCTATCAGGTTATGTATACTGCGCTTGCAAATCTCTCATCCGGAGCTTTTGTGGTAGATTACCGTATCAACTCAGCTGCAAACACCTGGGTTGCTGGAATATACCGTACGCCAATACAATTTTATACAGGCGTGCTTAGTCCTAACCGGATTACACCAACCACTCCTAATTTCGACATCACTATTCCTGCATTTATGACCCCTCAGGTCACATTGGGAACCGTTAATTTACCAGTGAATAGTTTTAGTATTTACCGTGCTGCAAATGGTTTATCGGTTACAAAAACCATATCCGTATCCAATACGGTACCGTATATATTAAACCTGCAAACCGGCAGCAGCCTTTTTACTTTTAATACAAGTTTGCCATATAATCAGCTACCTTCATCGGCTGTTAGCCAGGTATCTGGAACATTAACCGGAATTGGTACTGCAACAGCCATTAATTTGTCTACCACCAGTCAGGCACTAACTACCACTACAGGAATAGGCGTCCCAACAAATAACAATCAGGTGCTCAACGCTGCATTTAGCATCACCGGAGCCAACCTTAAGCAAAGCTTTGTGCAGGCTGGAACTTACCTTGTGCCCATTACATTTACCTGGAACAAACTTAGTACGGCCTATCCTTCCGGAACTTTGCAAACATCACGTTCTGGTAATTTGCAAGTTACCGTTAGCGACCTTTCTGAAGTTGTAGCCAATCAAACCAATGTTTCTTTGGCCTTTTCTTCAGCAAATGATTATCAGCAAGGAGTTTCCAAACAAATGCCTGCGCATATCAAAATCAGTAAAACCACACCCTATAATTTGTATGTAAGGGCTTTAACCCAGAGCTTTAGCTCGGGCGCCAATCAGATTCCGTTAAATGTGCTCAGAATAGGCCCCATGGTGGGCCAGACGGGCATGAACACAGTTACACTCTCTACAACCTCACAACAGCTTATAAACACCGCAAATCCGGTAATCGACAGAAATTTAAATGTACTGTATAGTATTCCGGCAAGCGAAACAAATAAGCTGCTTGGAAAACCTGCAGGATCTTACAGTACAACCATAATTTTTAGTTTTGTAGCGCTTTAGAAACGGGTTACTCCTACCTTGCGCCGCTCGTCTTTAATCTCAAAATTCAATTGATTATCTGGTTTATCCGGACTTAGCTCTACTTTATTTTCGGAGTTGCCGATGCTAAATGACATACCTTCTGTTTCGACAAAAACGGCATATGTACCTGCAGGCAGATAAAAAGAGTAATTTCCCGAAGCATCGGTTAGTGTTTTATATATTTTTCCACCTGCATCCTTTGCGTTGACACGTATTCCAGAAAGGATCGGACTGGTGTTTTGATAGCTTTTTTCTATTACCTGCATTCTCCCTTTTAAAACAATAGTTTTTACCAACGGAATCTCCATCGATTTGTTTTTAGTAATGATAATTGATATCGGTTCCTGCATTCCCCAATTCTTACTATTAACCACATAAACAGTATAATTACCAGGTTTCACCTCGTAAAACTTAACAGTGCCCTTTGAATTGGTCCGCGCTGTTTCTTCATTTAATTTAACGGTTATGCCTTCGGCACCTTTTTCATTTGGATCTCTGATGCCGTTGTTGTTATAATCTTCGAAGTATGCTAACTCCAGCTTCTCTCCCTTGCTTTTATTTAATCCTGAAAACTGCTTTTCTATACCTACCCTAATCTGACGAGTATTGAAGGTATTGGAATTGAATGAATTAATTGCGTAATAGTCAAATGGTACTTTTGTTTTCATTACGCTGTAAAACAAGTCGGTAGTTAATGCCCAGTTTCCCTTTATCATCCATTTGGCACTGCCGTTCAAAGCGTAATTTTTGGTTTGGGTAAAACCGTAATAATTATACAATGTTGCCAGTTGCACATTTAACCTGTTTCTAAACAATGTAAAGCTGGTATTTGGCCCAAATGAATACAACTTATAGTCGGCATCTTTTGTTGCAGAAAAAGAATCGCTTAAATAATAAGGATTGAGCTGAATGTAGCTGGTAAAGCCAAACAGACGATTACCGTAATTGCTATTTAGGCGAAGTGAATGAAATGGCGGTTTTGGTTCATTAGAAGTATTTTTATAGGTATATCCATAATCAGCATTAATAGATAAACTATGGTTGTTGTTAAAAAAATTGAGGTTAGCCTGCATTCTGACTGAAGATGATCTCCATTTAAAATCCTGGTTAAGCTGTGTAAGCAATTGCATCCCCTGAAGTGATTGATCCATAAAGTAAGGTCTGAAATCGAGGTTGATCTTCCCCATAAGGATACTGTAACCTACCTCGTAAACATTGATGATGTTTTTGTTTGCACTAAAGTTATAGCGGTTTCCAATATCCTGATACTCCGGCGAATTGTTTAAAATACTGATCCTTGCAGAAAGTGTACTTTTTTCCATTGTTTTAACGACTCTGTTATCACTCTGGAAAAGGCCTCTGTGCAGTCCGGTATAATAGGATGTACTGTAATAATTGTTAGTGATAAATTGATAGCTACCTGCATTAAGTGTGTAATTTATACCTAAAGCGGCTGCATGTTTGCCTGTGTGGTTATTTGCTTTTTCTAAACTGTAGCCACCCTCGAGATCTAATTGCTGGGTGGCGTTTAACCTGACGGCTGTTTTTCCACTTACCTGTTGGTTGTTCACACCGAAGAAACCATTTTGACTGTGAAGATATGTTAGCCTGCCATGCTGATCACCAATGGTTTTAAAGGCATAGCTTGCTGCAATAATAGTTGGGCCTTCCAATGAGTTTGTTACCTGGCTCATCAGCATATAATTGTTCTGCATGCCATATATGCTTAGACTCTTATCTTCATTGAAATTAAGGGTAGCTTTAGCGCCTCTACCACTTAGGACATAATCAAGATTTTCATAAATGCTACCGATCTTTAATCCCCAGTCTTTATGCTGGTAGTCAAGGTAACTATCGTACAGGTTAATGCCTTGCAAATCCTGGTAATAATCCAAATTGAAACGATAATGGAGGTCGGCATTGTTGGATAGGTTAAGTTTTCCGTTAGCCTGCATCTGATAAAATGAGCTGTTCTGGCTCATGCTCATATATCTTAAAGCGGCTGTATTGTTCAGATTTTCGCCATATGGATTATCACCTGCCCCATATCTTCTTACACTGCTGACACTCATGATTCTGATTCTTTTTAGCGCCAGCTGATTACCACCCTGATCCACTGCCTGGATGGTTACATTAAAATCGGCAGCAATTTTATTGTTCAGTTTGTTCCGCGCATTAAAAGGCAACAATTGCTGAGCACCCGGCTGCAAAACCAACGACATTTTCTCGCCGGTGAACTCCAGACCTTCTGGCACTTCAGTAAGTATCAGGCGGAAGGAAATTGGGACTATCCCTCTGTTGGTACATAACAGCATGATCTGAGATTGACCGGTAACCTGATTGAGGTAAAATTCTGATTGCTCGGTACTGATAGCCAGCCCAGTCGCATCACTTAATAGCGTATAAAAAGAAACAGCAGGCTGGATTTTTAACTGCGCATCGTCTGATTTAATGGATACAGTAAAAGCTTGTATGTTTTTGTTTATTGTTTTTCTGTCGGTAATGTATTTCAATGGGAATGCCTTTTTCTCTTTGGCATTTAAGTTAATGCTTTTAGGAAGCGTAATCATACCTGCAAGTGTCTGTGTTTTAATTGCTTCGGAACTTAGTAAAACGGCTTTATCTGACAGGTTCTCTATGATCAGTTTATTCGAAAAGGTTTGACCGCCACTTACTTTAATAGTATCTTTTTCAAAACTATAGCGAACATTGTATGTTTGCTGGGCAAATGCTATTTGGCACTTACTACAATAGAACAACAAACAATTATCTTAATTGTTTATTTATATAATGTTGATGCAAAAGTATTACGTTTTAAGCTGATTTGATGATAGTTAAAAAGAAGGTGTCCAAAAAGGTATATTTACTATTTACTTATGCTTATCGTCATCCTGAATTTATTTCAGGATCCCGTTTAAGCGGGTTTTGAATAGTAATTGCGAGATTCTGAAATAAATTCAGAATGACGGCCTTACCCTTTTGAACACCCTCCTTATACTTTGGTTTTAACAAGATGTTAAGTTAAAAACCTGGATTATTTGGTAACAGATTTGGATTAACATTAATTTCCTGTTGTGGTACTGGAAATAGCAATTGTTTTTCTGCGAACGTAGCTCCAAAAGTAGTTCTGTGCCCAACAAAATTATCCCAGTTTCCTGTTACATCGTTGTGTACTTTTCTTGTTCTGATCATGTCAAACCACATTTTGTTTTCAAAACAAAGTTCAAAATTTCGCTGTAACCATACCTCTTGTTCAAATGTTGTTTGAGACAACGCTCCGATAGGTGCAAGTTTTGCCCTGTTTCTAATGGCATTTACATACCCAATAGCTTTAGAATTAGGCCCTCCCTCGGCTCTGTTAGAAGCTTCGGCATACATCAACTGTACATCGGGCAGGCGGTATAGGGTAAAATTAAGATCTGATTTTACGGTATTTAAAACAGCATCTGTATCGAACCATTTATAAATATAAGCCTGTCTGAAAGTAACTGTTTGTCCGGTTTTTATATTTGGATAGCTCCTGTAGAAAAACTGTCTTTCGGCAACTCTTTTATCGCCTGCAGCAAACGACTGAATAAACTGCGGAGTTGGATAAACCGATCCGTATTCATCAGAATATTTAGAGATACCCGAAAAATTAGGAATGGTTAATGGTGTTAGCGGATTATTTGAAGGAACAGCTGCAGCATATTGTACCTGAAATATGAACTCGCCAGTATTTTTATTTGAAGGTTTAATCATATCTGTATATTCAGGAAACAAGGTATAACCGCCTTTCTCAATCACATCTAAAGATCGCTTAGCCGATTCCGCATAAAACTGATTTCCACCATTAATTGCGGCACCAGCATAGGTTAAGTATACGTCGGCCAGTATTGATTTTACTGCTCCCATAGATACTAGTCCTGTAGCGTCTTTCCATGCAAGCGTTGATTTTTCTGCCTCCAACAGGTCAGGTATAATAATGCTATCATATAT
>NZ_JBFTIZ010000182.1:0-8266 GCF_056395165.1 Pedobacter sp. 10L46_2 | reverse complement strand
CATCAAAGCAACTATTTTAAAAGTCATTCTTAGCAGTTTATGCTATGAAATCTAGCCAAATGATTGACGAGTATGATTAATTTCTATAAGTATCTCCCTGTCAGCAAAGAAGATGAAAGTTGGGGCCTCATTGTGTTAAACACTGGATGTACGCATATTGGACCTACTAGCATATATCCCTTCAAAAATCATCCGGCACACCACAATTTTAACTGGAAGAGCTGGCGTACCTTGCAGGAATATCAGGTTATTTACATCACTCGTGGAAGCGGGATCTTTGAATCAGAAAATTATAAACAGACCAAAATCAATGCAGGAACAGTCATTGTACTGTTCCCAAATGAGCGCCACCGTTATAAACCCGACCCAGAAACAGGTTGGGATGAATATTGGGTAGGCGTAAAAGGCAAAATAATAGACAATCTGGTAACATCAGGCTATTTAAAGCCTGAAGCACCCACCCAGTATATTGGTTTTAATGAAAGCATACTGGAAGTGTATAATGGCATTATTGAAAAAACGAAACAAGAGCGTCCTGGTTATCAGCCTCTGGTTTCCGGAGCAGTGTTTTATCTGCTTGGTGCCTGTCATTCGCTTGCCAAACAACACACCCTTGGTAACCAGGAAGAAGATAATGTTATAAACCGGGCAATGCTCCTGTTTCGTTCAAATATAAACAATCCATACTCGGCCGAACAGGCCGCTCAGGATCTGTGTGTAGGGTACTCCTCGTTTCGGAAGTTCTTCAAAAATTACACAGGTTTATCTCCAGGTCAGTATTACCTTCAACTTAAAATAGAAAAGGCAAAGGATTTGTTGTGCAGCAGCAATATACCGATCAAGGAGATTTCTATTGATCTTAATTTTGAATCCAGCTTCTACTTTTCAAAGCTTTTTAAAGAGAAAACCGGATTAAAACCCACCGATTATAGAAAACGCTGCAGAGACACTGTAAACGAAGGGTAATTGGGCTCTGCTATCCGTTGTAGGCAATGGCAAACTGTTTTGCAAAATCTTCAAGTTTGATCTTACCAATTGGAACAGTGTTTTTAGAATCGAAATCCTCCCAAAGTACACCACTTCTAATAGCGGTGCCCATTTCTACATAATTCTTTGCAATTTCCTCTGGAAGTCCGGCGCCTACCATTCCATCAAAGGCCTGCACATCATCAAATGCTACCCATGGCAATTCAGGCTTACCAATTGCTTTTCCTAGCTCCTCTGCAACTTCTTTAAGCAGGCGTTTATCACTCGCAATATAAAAAATGTTCTTTCCTGTAAAGCCTTCTTTGATTTTATTTGCAGCGGCCGCAGCTATATCTTTTGGATCGACCATAATGATTGGCTGATCTGCACCGTAGTTAGACCCGATGATTCCCATGTGTCTGATCAAATCCTGATTTGCATAGAAATTGTTATAGAAAAATGCAGGACGAAGGATTAGTACATCGATATTTTCAAGTTTACTAAAGATCTGTTCAACGGCATAAAGCCCGGCAATTGGTCCGGTTCCTTTTTCAATATGAGCACCTATACTGCTCAATAAAACTACTTTTTTAACACCAGAGGCTTTTATTGCGTTGGCATAGTGCTCGCCAACTTCTTTAATGTGTCCTCTAAGGTCATTGGCAGCGAAATCGTTAGGTACCATCAGATATACCAGATCTGCACCTATAAAGGTATCTGTAAGAAAACGTTCGTCGTTTACTGATCCAATTGCCGGGATTGCGCCAAGGCTTATAATTTCATCTGATTTTTCTTTGTTACTGGATACGATGGTTACCTGATGTCCTTCAGAAACCAGGTTAATTGAAAGTGGTCTACTGATATTCCCCAGTGACCCAGTTATAATTATTTTCATGATAGTTCTGTTTTTATTTAAAGACAAAGTTATATTTGTACTTACTTTTATACAAGTACTTACCCCAAAGTATGTAAGATGACAGCGATCAAAGAAAATTCAACTTTAAATGCCAACAGAGAAAATAACAAGGCAACCTGCCCGGTCAGCTACGTGATGAGTAAGATTGGAGGTCATTGGAAACCAGTAATACTTTACCACCTCATGAGCGGACCAAAAAGGTATAGCGAGCTGAAGAAATTGATTCCGGCCATAACTGAAAAAATGCTTATACAGCACCTAAAACAGATGCAACAGGATGTGCTGGTTATCAGAAAAGCTGAAAATATTGTTCCTCCTTTTGTAACCTATAGTTTAAGTTTTGAAGGTGAAGAATTAAAGCCAATTCTCGATGCAATGGTTGAATGGGCATTTGCACGAGATTTTAAGGCATAATCAAGGCCTTGCTTTAGTCTAATGTTCTTGAATTCAACCCGCATTTCAGTGGTTACGTGTGCCTGAAGGCCTAATAACCCTGTCATTTTACGATTGACAGGATCATTATCGGTGGCATCACTCATTAATACACCATTGATATAATATTGCATATGATTGCCTTTAACAACCAGGTGATATTCATTCCAATCATCCTTCCTGATATTCTTTGCCAGCTCCTCTGATGTACCTAACGTTGAAAGGAGATCAGGTTTCCCTAATGAATCTACAACTACTTTCTCGCCCCGTTTTGCGATAAAGCCACGGCCTCTTTCTTCATAGTTTAAGCCTGTATATTCATTGTTCCCATCTATGTCGGCCTGATAACCTTTTAGTCCAAAGGGAACACCGGGTACTTCTTCACTCCTGTACTGGATACCACTATTGCCTCCTTTTGAAATTTTATACTGTAATTTCAGTTCAAAATCACCCACTTTCCCTCCTGCCCATATTAAAAAAGTATTATTCTTTAATTGATTTTGAGGAGTGACCTCACCTATTATAGTTCCGTTTTCAACTTTCCAGTGGATT
Source organism: Pedobacter sp. 10L46_2 (assembly GCF_056395165.1). NCBI lineage: Bacteria > Pseudomonadati > Bacteroidota > Sphingobacteriia > Sphingobacteriales > Sphingobacteriaceae > Pedobacter > Pedobacter sp. 10L46_2. Next base: position 5,400 of record NZ_JBFTIZ010000182.1, on the reverse strand, counting down.
AAATCTCCTTTCCAGCCTTGTAGTGTTTTACCATCAAAAATTTTAACAAAATCCTTTTCCTGACTCATTGCCGAAAAAGTTAGCATTAACAAAAACACACTTCCAATAAAGCTTATTGAATTTCTATTTATTTGACGCATCTTCTTACTTCTATTTACTTGCCGGCTGAAACACTTTATTATCTTTATTTCCACCTGAAATCAAATAAGCCATTAAATCTTTTAATTCTTCACTATTTAAGCTGTTGATCATGCCAGGCATCATAATGGATAATTTAGATACAGAAGTGATTGCTATATCCTTTTTCTTAATTTCCCGAAGTGTTTGAGGAGAAAAAGGATTTTGAGAAATATAAATCTTGTCTTTGGTCTCTCTCTTAAATCTTCCATAGATAGAGCTTCCGTCTTTTAAATAATAAACTTTTGCGGCATACTGATCGGAGATCACTTTGCTAGGTGTTATGATAGATTCAAGGATGTCTTTCTCAGAGAATCTGGTTCCCAGATGTGTAAGGTCGGGACCTGCAGAACCACCCTCGCCACCTGTAGTATGGCAAGAAATACACATTGTGGCGGCAAACATCATTTTACCATTCTTATAGTTTCTGCCTACCAAACTGTCTTTTACTACTGCAAGTGCTTCGTCCAGTTTCCAGTCTCTTCCCGGACCTTTTGGTTGTGTAACATCGCCAAGTTTAAGCTGTTTATTGTCTACCAGGCCGTCTCCGGAGATCTTGTTAAAATGAGCAAATTGTTCTTTTGGCACATTGGTTAGGGCTATTTTACGTGCTTCATCAATAAAACCGATATAACTGTTACCACCCTTAAACCCGAATGCTTTATAGAACCATTTAAAATATTTGTTACGAAGTGCAGGTGTCCATCCTTTTTTGGCTTCACTTAAAGCTACAGCATAATAAATCTGTTGCGAAGGTGGCGTTTTAGACAGCGTTTTTGCAATATCCAATCCATATTGAGGATTTTTCAAGATCAAATCTGACGAACTGGTTATTCCCTTCTGGTAGTCCTCATCGTCTTTGGCCAGATCTATTAAGGCCAAAGTTTTAGGTACTACCTGCTCATCGCCGATATAAACAAGGATCTTTGTCATGAACCGATTGATTTCATTACTCTTGGCCGGAAAATGAGCATTTAGATATTTGCTTAATTTCAGCCTATCTACCGGTTGGGGTTTACCGGTGCGCAGTAACGTTAGCTCAAACGTTCTTAACAAGTCCATCTTCTGCGGTTCTGATAGTGACATATAATTGATGTGCATCAGCGCATTCAACATTTTACTGTTTAATTCCTTACTTCCATTTCTGGCCAGTGCAGTCATGGCGTGCATCAATATAATCGGGTCCTTTTCATTCAGGGCTCTGTCTTGCCATTCTGCAACGGGCTGATGTTCAACAGCAATCCTTGCAGCATAACGAATATAACGATCTTTGTTTTTCAGGTTTGGCCAGGCTATGTTAATTGCCTCTGGATTAGGCGTAGTATGAAACTCTTCCAATTGCTTCCTCAGGTTGCGTGCTTCGAGCACACTTGCTGTTGCATTGGTTGGCAATTCTTGGTTTGGCAAGGAATTATCACCATAATAAACTCTGTATAGATCAGATTCAAGCTCACGTCCTCCGGTTAAAAAGTAAAGTGCTCCATCAGGTCCAATCAAACCGTCGGTAAGCGGTAAAGGCTGTCCCGATAAAAATTCCTCTGCTGTTGTTTTATAAGAGGATCCATCGGGAATAAGCTGTACGGAGTAAATGATGCCAAAAGTCCAGTCGAAGGCTAATAAACCACGACGATATTTCTCTGGAAAACGAGCGTTATAACTGCTAACCAGGTTCGTAGGTGAGCCCTGACCAACGTTTAATATAGCAGGAAGATTATCAATATAACTTGGTGCCCAATTGGTATTTCCGGAGCGCCAGCCAAATTCACTTCCGCTGGGAGAATGAGAAATTCTGGTAGGTTTATACCATGGCATCCCCATATCCCATTCCATGTCGCCATCGTAAACAAACATTTCTCCATCTTCATTAAAGGCAAAATCATATGGATTTCTATATCCTGCACTTACTAATTCCCACTTTGCTCCTTCCGGGTCGGTTTTCATTACAAAGGCTCCTGGCGCAAAACGGTCTGTAGCATGTCCATTAGGGTCTTTTATGGTTGCCAATGCGTTGTCTTCTTTCCAGGTTTTAGGTAGGCGGTAACTGTCCATTTCCGGCATATCTGTATAATTACCTGCAATCATGTAAATTGACTTTTTATCAGGAGAAAGCACAATACTGTGGGGGCCATGTTCGCCTTCACCGATTAATGCTTTCATCAATGTTACTTTATCGAATTGATCATCACCATCGGTATCCTGTAACCGGTAAAGTCCACTTCCGCTTTTAAACTTATCGTCGCTATTGTGATTAACCATTACGTATAAGCTATTGAAGGCGTAAAGCAAACCATGGGCATACCCCATCCCTACTTTAGCGTTTGTTGAATCGCCAACAATTAGTTTTTCTACCTTTACTTTAACCTTGGTGGTATCTGCACCTATTGGGGGTATTTCCAGCCTGTATAAAAAGCCATACTGATCTGAAGTAATTATCCGCCCTTTATTATCAAAGGTCATGGCTACCCATGATCCGGTTTTACTTTCAGATGGGCTGTATAAATGTTCCGCTTTAAAATTTGGTAAAAGTTTTAGTTTTTCAACTTTTGGTCCTGGATTATCTTTCTGGAAAGTGGTGAAGGAAACACCGATAAGAATGAGTAATAAAAATACTACAGATAATTTAACAGACCTAGTTCTGTTTGATTTCATGTGGGTTGGTTTATTTGTGTGTTTGGTATAACAAGAATATCGTAAATAGATGAAATACGCAACCTGTGCTGTCCTGTACTGACATGCTCTGGTTATCTTTTATCTTTTCTGACATATCACTTTAAACAAAACAACACATTGAATGTACTAATAAGACAAAACAGCACTTAATCTTAAATATCGTTTGTACTTTTTGATAAAATAATTAGCTTTATAAAAGAAGCCAAATATTAAAATGAAGRATTACCAGAAATATCTTAACATTAGTGAATTCGAAAAAAATTGGGGATTTTACATCAATACGGTTGGTTCGGCAAAGGTAGAGCCTAATAAAAATTACCCAAACAATCGTGAGCATCCAATAGATCACTCCTTTACCTGGGATAAGGGCAGAATACTAGACGGCTATTACCTGGTTTTCATAACAAAAGGCGAAGGTTTACTGGAATCTGCAAAAACCAAAGCCTATAACATTAAAGCTGGAACCTGTTTCTTTTTATTCCCAGGTGTATGGCACAGATACAAACCACACCCTCAACATGGTTGGGAAGAATATTGGGTAGGATTTAATGGGAGTTATCCTAATGAATTGATGAAAAAGGGAATATTTACCGCTGAGAATCCTTTTATTGATGTTGGCCTGAACGAAGATTTACTGCAGCTTTTTCATACACTTATCAAAACAGTTGCTGCTGCTGAAATTGGGTATCGTCAAATCGTTTCAGGGCTTACTCTTCAAATTTTAGGCTTGGTAAATGCCGTATCGAAATACAAAACACCTGATATCGGAAATCAATCTAAACTCATTTCGAAGGCCAAATTTCTTTTACAGGAATCCATTGAGAACCCAGTGAATTTAGAAGAAATGGTAAAGGATTTGCCTATGGGTTATTCGAGATTCAGGAAGATTTTTAAAGAAACGACAGGCTTATCACCAAATCAATATCACCTTAATCTGAGATTAGACAAAGCGAAGGATTTACTTACATCCACCAATTTAACCATTAATGAAGTGGCTTACCAAACAGGTTTTGATTCTATTTTCTATTTTTCGCGTTTGTTTAAGAAAAAGAACGGATTGCCACCTAAAGAATACAGGCTTCGTAAAGTATAAATTGATATTTAAGTTATTGATCTCAACAAATCCTTCATGTAGCTGTTGATTTCAAACTGATCTGCAACAGGCATCCCGTTTGAGGGTAATGTAACCATATACGGAGGCGGACCGAATTCTGGAGTAATGGTTAATAGCTCATCACCGACTTCTTTTTTATAGTCAATGATTTTACCCCACCACTCAAGAAATATCTGTGTAGCAGTTTGCCATTCTTTTACACGCGGGTCTGTTACTTGTGGTCCTTCAGGATAACCAACTCTTGCATGAATGTGTTCAGTTCTTTTTATGGCCTCTTCTAAAATATTAGGGCAATTCTCCAGATAGCTTTCGGTTACACAAACCCAATGAGAAAGATCGGCTGTGATTTTCATATCAGGCCTTAGCGCAAAAAGTTCCATTGCATTGTAAGGACTAAAACCTATCCTACCCCGATGGGTTTCGTGGGCAACCCTGATGTTCCTTTTTACGGAGAATTCCTGCGCTGTATCAATTACCCTTAATTGTTCATCTTTGGAGAAATAGTCTTTACCGCTATGCGAATTAATTAGTATCGGGTTACAGTCCATAGAGAGATTCAAATAATAATCAAAAGACTTACAAAAAGACTTAATATCGGTTCCTGTGGCTTGATGCTGATGACATACAATTGGAAATTGATATTCATCCAGAAGTCGGATAAACTTTTTACGTTCTGCAGCATCTTCCGGAATCCATGCATCAACGCCATCATAGCCTGCCTGTTTTACTTTTAGAAAAGAATCTTCAAGAGGAAGATGTTCAAGCCCCCAGAGTGTGCACAAAATTTGTGTTTTCATTTGTTTTGGATGCTTATTGATGTCTGTCGAAAAATATACCACTTACTGCAGCGTTCTCCCCACGTACATGGTTGATCCGAATTCGTATGCTTCCGGTATAATTAAAGATCAGATATTTTCCATTTTGATAATCCTTAATTAACTGAACAGGTGAGATGAGTTTAAGTGTATTGGCATCAAATACTTCTACGGCAGAGCGCCTTTCTTTGTTATCCCAATCTAAAAAATACAAAGCAATTTGATGGGACTGAGTTCCGGCAACCTGAACATCCATCGTTATGGTTTGYAAAGTGGGCGCAGGATCTTTAGTTACAACTGCACCAAAGGTACGGTTAGTACCTGTTGTGTTGCGGAGCACCCTATTGTCTGCCGGCAATTCCGAATGAACATTTGCCTCATTTCTTAACTTTACTGATGATACATAGACAGGCAATTTCTGTAAATGTTTATTATTTTGAAGGTAATTAAACAACACAAATCCTTCTTTGCCATAGCTACCCTTCCAATTTCCAGAAGTTAAACTATCTTGCCGGAAGATATTAATAGGGTAATTCCAGGGGATATCTTTTACTTGCGCCGCTTTATTTAATGTTTTATAAGTTATCTTATACTCGTATTTCCCTGGCGTTAGGTGGCGTTAGG
>NZ_JBFTIZ010000181.1:0-8278 GCF_056395165.1 Pedobacter sp. 10L46_2 | reverse complement strand
TTCTTAAAATCCATTCTAATTATTTAATTAATGAGTTTTCATAAGGTACTCTGGTAATAATAGACCTTCCCAGTGTGATCTCATCAGCATACTCCAACTCACCTCCAAAGGCAATTCCTCTGGCAATCGTGGTAATTGGTATTTGAAAATCTTTAAGCCGTTTATACAAATAAAAGAGTGTAGTATCACCTTCCATTGTGGCGCTAAGTGCCAGTATTATTTCTTTTACGGGAGTTGTAGCGACCCGCTGTACCAATGAATCAATAAACAGATCAGATGGTCCTACTCCATCCATTGGAGATATTAAACCGCCAAGCACATGATAAACGCCAAAATATTGAGAAGTGTTTTCCACAGCCATAACATCTCTGGTATCTTCTACTACACAAATCACTTCCTTTTCGCGCTTAGGTGCTGAGCATATTTCGCAAATATGGTTATCAGAAATATTATGACAAATGCCGCAGTGCTTAATTTCTTTTCTAAGCCTTACAATTGCATTTCCAAAATGCTCCACTTCCTCCTGCTCTTTATTTAATAAATGCAGAACCAACCTTAAAGCTGTCTTTTGTCCAACGCCAGGTAACTTCGAAAATTCGTTAACAGCGTCCTCAAGCAATTTAGAAGAAAAGTTCATCTTACAAACTTAGATAAATTGTGAATGTAAATTTATATTTATCTCCTGATATTTAATTTTTATAAGTAGAAACTCATGAGGGTTTCTTACATTTAGAATCTTAACTAATCATAAAAAATGAGTCCAATTATACTTTTGTCTTTTCTGCTCGGTTACTTTGCACTGCTAATAGGTGTATCCTATTTTACATCCCGAAACAACTCCGACAACGCTTCATTTTTTATAGCAAACAGAAATTCAAAATGGTACCTGGTAGCGTTTGGAATGATTGGAACGGCTCTTTCCGGCGTTACTTTCATTTCCGTACCCGGAGCGGTAGGTAAAAGCGAGTTTGGCTATTTCCAGTTTATACTGGGTAATGCTGTCGGTTTTGTCATTATCGCCACGGTACTATTGCCTTTATATTATAGGTTAAACATCATTTCTATATATACCTATCTTGAAAGGCGTTTAGGCTTTTGGAGTTATAAGAGTGGTGCTGTTATCTTCTTAGTTTCGCGTACTATTGGCTCATCTTTCAGACTCTACCTTGTTGCTATCGTATTGCAAAAATTCATATTCGATGCCTGGAATGTCCCTTTTTGGCTCACCATCGTTATCTGTCTGGTGCTTATCTGGCTTTATACCCATAAGGGAGGATTAAAAACCATTATCATTACCGATACCTTACAAACCGTATTCTTACTCCTGTCTGTGGTGCTATCTATCATTTTTATTGCAAGGTCTTTAAACCTGGATATTGCCGGCACTTTTGAAGCGGTAAAAAACAGCAGCTATTCAAAAATCTTCTTTTGGGAAGATTTTATGGGCAGTAAAACGCACTTTATTAAACAATTCCTTGGGGGTATTTTTGTAACCATTGCCATGACTGGGCTTGATCAGGACTTAATGCAAAAGAACCTGAGCATGAAAACAATAGGTGAAGCGCAAAAAAACATGTTCACCTTTACTGCGGTTTTTGTTGTAATGAACATCTTCTTTTTAAGTGTAGGCGCTTTATTGTACCTATTTGCAGCAAAAAATGGAATTGATGTGGCTGCATTAAAAACGCCAGATCACCTTTACCCTGAAATTGCGTTAAATTACCTGAATGTTATTCCCGGCATTATTTTCATGCTCGGATTAACCGCTGCAACATTTGCGACAACGGACTCGGCATTGACTGCTTTAACCACTTCATTTTGCGTAGATTTCTTACATTTCGATAAAAAGGCTGATCAAAACGACCCAAAACTGGTAAGTAAAAGACATTATGTGCATGTTGGCTTTTCAATATTAATGGTTCTTGTGATCATGGTTTTTAAACTCATTAATGACGATTCTGTTGTGAACGCGATATTCAAAGCAGCCGGATATACTTATGGTCCATTGGTAGGATTATTCGGTTTTGGTATGCTGACTAAAAAAGCTGTAACAGATAAGCTTGTACCTTATATCTGTATCGTCTCGCCAATACTATGCTATATAATAGATATAAATTCTTTAAACTGGTTTAATTACGCCCTGGGTTTTGAGCTTATCATATTAAATGGCCTGATTACGTTTATACTTCTTTGGATAACTGGGAAACAAACTACAACCCAGACCAAATTTTAAATATTATAATACCTATTAGAATGACAAGTGAAGAGAAAATAAGAAGCGCATTTGAGAACAAGAACTGGCAGGAAATAAAAGTTACCGACTCCTGGCAGATTTTTAAAATAATGGCCGAATTTGTTGACGGTTTTGAAAAGTTGGCAAAAATAGGCCCATGCGTAACCATTTTTGGATCGGCAAGAACTGCTGAAACAAATAAGTATTACCAAATAGCTGTTGAGTGTGGCAAACTGCTAACAGACCGTGGCTACGGAGTTGTTACTGGCGGCGGACCCGGTATCATGGAAGCAGGGAATAAAGGTGCACATACAAATGGTGGCAAGTCAGTTGGTCTAAATATAGAATTGCCTTTTGAACAATTCCACAATAAGTACATTGACCATAACAAGCTCCTTGAATTTGATTATTTCTTTGTAAGAAAGGTAATGTTCATGAAATACTCGCAAGGCTTTATTGTTTTACCCGGCGGTATGGGTACCATGGATGAGCTTTTTGAAGCAATAACACTTATACAAACAGGTAAAATTGCAAGATTTCCTATTGTGCTTATAGGTAAGGATTATTGGAGTGGATTAGTGGACTGGATAACCAGCACTATGCTAAACAAGGAGCATAACATTCATGCAGAGGATTTAAACCTATTCAGACTAGTTGATACGGCCGAAGAGGCTACCGAGCATATTTTCAGATTCTATGAGAAGTATGTTCTAAAACCGAATTTCTAGACAGGCTGTTGAAGAAAGTCATAAATTTTTTCTGATGGTCTTGCTATAACGGCGAGATCATCAGAAACTAATATCGGACGTTCTATCAATATTGGATTTTCAACCATTGCTGCGATCCATTCGTCATCAGAAAGATCTTTCCCTTTATAATTCTCCTTATAAAGAGCTTCTGATTTACGCACGAGCTCAGGAGGAGCAATTCCTAATTTACCGACAATAGTCTGCAATTCTTCAACAGTAGGAACGGTTTCCAGGTAATTGACCACTTCAAATTCCTTTCCGCTATCTTCCAAAATAGTTAACGCACACCTGCTTTTACTACATCTATTATTATGATAAATTTTGATCATATTATTTTAGAAATGGCTAACTCCGCCAGATACAACCAACTTCATGGCATCCGCAGCACTCATATTTAACGACTTAATCTTTTCGTTTTTAACAACGTAAACCTGACCGGCAAAAGAGTACGAAAATGGGAAATAAACAATTGCCTCTCCAGGAAGTCCTATTGATTTAAGATCAGCCTGAGTAAGAAAGCCTATCCTCTTTAAATCTCCTTCAACCTCTACAAGCACCGGGTGATTAAACTTCTTCTCATCGCCTACAAATGCTTCAGTAAGATCTTTAATAGATGAGTAAATAAACTTTACCACAGGAAGCCTGTCTAAAGCTTTTTGAAACCAGTTGTACATTGGTTCAGTAACAAAGTTAGTTACAAAAATTCCTGCAGCCAGGATAATGGAAATTACCAATGCTAAGCCTAGTCCGGGAATATTTCTGCTTGCCCCGGTTCTTGGATCTACTCCGAGAATATTGTTTACATTTAACCAGCTGTCTACCGTAGTAACAGCCCAAATCACAATAAAAATACTTAGTGCAATAGGCAGCACAATCAACAACCCTTTAATAAGGTAATTTAACAACGCCCTACCAATTCTATTCATGATGCAAACTTAGATAAAACTACTCATAAAAATACACTCGTTTTACCCTTTGAGATACATTTGTTAATATTTCGTAGGGTATGGTATCTATTTGTTTTGCTAACTCAGAGATGGTAAGCTTTCCATTAAAAACGATCACCTCATCGCCCGTTTTCACGTCTAAACCAGTTACATCCAACATGCACATATCCATGCATATCACACCAACAGTAGGTACAAGCTGACCGTTAATCAGCATTTTACCAACGCCATTTCCAAATTTACGGTTATATCCATCGGCATAACCAATTTTAACGGTTGCGATCATGCCTCCATTGGGCAGAGCACCCCTTCTGCTATAACCAACCGTTTCATTAGGTTTTATAGGCTTTACCTGAGTTACTGTAGTTTTTAAAACTGCTACAGTTTGGAGCCCTTTATTATGAAATAACCCTCCGTCAAAACCATACAGTCCAATTCCAAGTCTAACCATGTCCAATTGGGCCTCGGGGTGACGGGAAATCCCTGATGTATTAGAAATATGCCTGATAAATGAGTAGCCTATTCCATCCTTAATCTTATCTGCCGCGGCCGTAAATCTTTCCAATTGATGTGCCGTAAATTCATCATGTTGGGGGTCATCGCTTCCAACCAGATGAGAAAATACAGAAATCACTTTTACTTTCTCGGTTTCATTTAATTGTTGTAAAAGATCTGCCAATTCCGGTTCTTCAAAACCTAGCCTGTGCATTCCTGTTTCTATTTTGAGGTGGACGGGATAATTTTTCACATTTTCACTTAGAAAACTGATAAAGCTTTTTAGAATATCCAGATTATAAATTTCAGGTTCCAGCTTGTGCTTAACTATAGCGTCGAAAGCAGAAGGTTCAGGACTCATTACCATAATAGGCATAGAAATACCTCCTTTTCTAAGCGCCACTCCCTCATCTGTATAAGCTACAGCCAGATAATCAACCTTATGGTATTGTAACAGGTTGGCAATTTCAAAACTACCACTACCATAAGAAAAAGCTTTTACCATTGCCATAACTTTAACGCCAGGTTTTACTTTATTTCTATAGAACTGCAGATTGCCTGCCAACGCATTTAAATCGATCTCCAGAACCGTATCGTGTATCTTTTGGGTAATCAGTTTACTGATCCGGGCAAACTCGAACCTGCGGGCTCCTTTAACTAAAATAGTTTCGTTACTAAAATGAAGAGATGGAAAGTTCTCGATAAAAGCTAATGTGCTATCAAAAAAGGAAGTTTCCATATCAAATAGCTTTGCAGCGGCAGAAATATGGGGTCCAACCCCTATCAGCCTGTTTACATTCTTTTGCTTAAGCAGGGCGGATATCTCTGCATACAGGTCCTCATCACTTTTCCCCGTCTCATACAAATCAGAAAGTATAAGAGTCTTTTTAGGGTGCTGGTTCTGCAGGTTTAAAAAATCAAGTGCAATGGCCAATGAGGAAATATCGGCACTATAAGAATCATCAATAACTGAACATTGATTGATTCCATTTTTCAGTTCCAAACGCATGCTAACAAGTGTCAGCTTTTCTAACAAAGCATCTGTTTGCTGAGGTGTGTAATTCAATGCAAGCAAGGTGGCCCAGCAAATAACACCATTCTCAAGAGAAGCTTTGTCGCTGAACGGAATTAAGCACTCTATTTCTTCGCCTTTAAACTTCGCTCTTATATAATTCCTGCCATCTATTGGCTCTATAAATAAAATCTGTAGATCTGCTTTTTGTTTAAAGCTCCAGGAGAATTTTGATTTGCCTGGTAAATCATCTAAACTTAATCCCTCAGTATATTCCGGAGAATAAATAAACAACTCAGCATTTTTAAAGAGCTTTAACTTTTCGAGCAGCTTTTCTTTAACGGAAGAAAAACCTTCTGCATGTGCTTCACCAATATTGGTTAAAATACCTATTGTTGGTTGTATAATTTCGGCAAGGCTATCCATTTCACCAGATTTGGAGATACCTGCTTCAAATATCCCCATGGTATGGTTCTCTTCAATTTCCCATACAGAAAGAGGCACACCAATTTGAGAATTAAAACTTTTCGGACTTCGAACTATATTAAAATCAGCTGCAAGCAATTGATACAACCACTCTTTAACTATAGTTTTACCATTGCTTCCGGTAATCGCAATTGTTTTTAGTGTATGATGTTCACGGTTGTATTTTGCTAAAGTTTGAAGCGCAACTAATACATCAGCAACCAACAGGACATTAGCATCAGGAAAACTACCAATGTAATCCTCATCACTGATTACAAAATTCTTAATTCCATTTGCATAAGCATCTTTAAGGTACTCATGCCCATTTCTTTTTGCATTCAAAGCAAAAAATAAAGACTCATCCGGATCAATTACGCTTCGGCTATCAATTACCAATTTGGTAATTATAGCCTGATCATTGGCTATGTATGATTTTGCACTTAAAATGCCGGCAATAAGAGAAATGGAATAATTGGGATTGCTCATGCCTCAAAATTAAACTTTTTTAAAGAAATGAATGAGAGCTCGTTCTAAAAGTATGGTCTTTATATGAGCTTTTCTAAAACTGAATATCAGTGAACCATTTCTTATAAATCGTCTGATAGGTTCCATTCTCCTTTAAAAGACCCAGAACTTCGTTAAACTGATCACGAAGCTGAGTATCCCCTTTTTTCATGGCAATCGCATATTGAGAATCTGTTTTAGGCAGATACATCCCTACTTTTAGTTTTTTGTTTTTTTGTAAAAACCCGCCTGCAATTGGTGAATCATCGATAAGCAGGTCTATTTTTCCTGCTTGTAACTTTCTGTATAATTCTTTGTTTGTTTCGGCATGTACCATATTGTTGCCCGGGAAATTAACATGAACATATCGCTCTGCCTCGGTTGCTTCTCTGATACCGATTGTTTTATTTCTAAGGTCATTTATGTCCTTTATGTCATCATCATTATTAACTACAGCACATAATCTAAAATGCAGATAGGGATTACTGAATTCAAGGATATGCCTCCGCGAGGGTGTAACCGTTACTGCAGAGCAGATGAGATCCAGCTCCCCTTTAAACAGCTTTTCGAGAATGGTTGCCCATAATGAAACTTCGTACTCTACCTCCAGATCAAGATGTTCGGTTATGGCTTTCATTAAGTCGACTTCGAAACCTTCAAAATTTTCAGAATTGTAATCTGAATGCATAGGAAATGGCGCTGCAGAATCTAATCCGACTTTCAATATTTTTTTTGGTTCCATAGAAGGAGAGTTAACTAAATGACATCCGAACGAAGCTAAAATACGCCTTTTCAGCAATAATTTAATAAAAAAACCCTAAAACAAACAAAATGTTTGAGATAATTAGCGCTTTTTACTCATTTACAAGACATTAAAACCCAGCCCAATGAAGATTTTGATAAAAACACCGCACTTAAATAAGAAATTCTTGTTTAAACATAAATCACACTAATGACAAGCACATTTTGTAATATTGTAAATGCTCGATTCATCAAAAAAACAAACCGTAAAGTTAGATAAGAAAGCGGCTTTGGCAAAAGCTGAGCACTACTGTGCTTATCAGGAAAGATCTCAGCAGGAAATCAGAAACAAACTTTATGAATGGGGGCTTTGGAAAAATGAGGTTGAAGAAATTATTTCCGAACTTATACAGACAAACTTTTTGAACGAGGAGCGCTTTACGATGGCTTACGTTTCTGGTAAATTTAAGATAAAGAAATGGGGAAAGATGAAAATCAAACAGGGCCTTAAATTGAAAGGGGTAACTGAAAAGATGATTTTGAACGCGCTGAAAACAATAGATTATGATGAGTATTTAGAAACTATACTCGTTTTAGCGAATAAAAAGTTACCCTCCATTAAAGAAAAAGACGATTACAAGAGGAAATATAAGCTTACTTCTTACTTAATGGGGAAGGGTTTTGAAAGCGATTTAATCTCGGAAGTACTAAAGACCAATGGCTTAGCTTAACCGCAGCATTTTTTATAAAAAATAACTTGACGGTAATACAAAAGTATTTATATTTGCAATCCCAAACGGAAACAAGGTTATTAATTATTGTTTTAAAAAGGGAATCATTGGATAATGATTTAATGAAACCAATGCGAAAGTAGCTCAGTTGGTAGAGCACGACCTTGCCAAGGTCGGGGTCGCGAGTTCGAATCTCGTCTTTCGCTCTAAAAACCTTTACAGGTTTTTAAGTAAACAGTCATCATTTCAACAGATATTGAAATAAGACTATGCTCAGATGGTGGAACTGGTAGACACGCAGGACTTAAAATCCTGTGACCTTAAAAGTCGTGCGGGTTCGATTCCCGCTCTGAGTACAATAAAACAACAATACCAACGCGAAAGTAGCTCAGTTGGTAGAG
>NZ_JBFTIZ010000180.1:0-11664 GCF_056395165.1 Pedobacter sp. 10L46_2 | reverse complement strand
GAATTAAGGAACCATAAGTTTCTTTGCTAAGGGGGATATTAAAATACGATTCAAAGTCAACCACCGGGTAGTTGGCAAAAATAATTTCTACATCAGGATTTAGCTTAATGTTGAAATGATAGGTTTTATGTTTATAGCTGAACTGAATCTGTTTTTCATAATAGTCTTCAGGCTTAAAATCAGGCATTCTGGTTACTTTGTAAGAAAAGGCCTCTTTAGCTTCAGGGATGCTGATCATATCGTGAGGAGGTACCTTATTTAAATCTGCATATGCATAATCATGATGGTTTAAGCACATGTATTTTTTGTTTTTGAACATGACGAAAGGTATATCAGAAATATCCTCATCATTAAAAACATAGAATATGATCCGGTTATCTGCAATGGTAAGTCTGGCGTCGTATCCCGATTTACCTAAAAGAAACCATTTGTAAAAAGTATAGCGCTCATAGTTATCTTTTTTAGGGCTAATCTGCTGAGCTGTTTTTCTGATTAGTTGATAATAAAGCCAATCGTTTAGCTGGTGTTTCCCCTTGTAATCAGTAAGCGTTTTTATTATTGATGAGTACTTGCCGGCATTTACTTTGTTGTAGCTCGATTTAATGTATTGTTCTGAAAGGTCTGTGGGGGCATTTACAATTATAGATGAATCGACTTCAAGGTTGAAGGTGTCATTGTAAAACTCAAAACTAATATTGTAGCTATTATTCTGACTGTACGCAAGTTGCGTAACCAGTAGTAAAATTAGTGTACCGAATATTTTTAGCAAACGGCCCATGACTCTGTGGATTAATTAATATTATGGTAACATTAAATATACACAGAATTAACAGTAGTTGCATATTAAGTTTTCGGCTTTAAAAAATTATATAGTAATCAATAGTTAACAAGCACTTAACATCACGCCAGTACTTTTGTGGCATAAATATTTGGTTAGTATTTATATACGTTTAGGTTTAGTTGATACAAAAAGCCCCGATGGATGTCAGGGCTTTTGTTATTAAAAATTCTTACCAATCTTCTCTAGCATTTCAGGTGGGATATTTTGCATATCCACTACTAAAAAGCCATCAAGACAATCAGAAAATTTAGGATCAATATTGAAACAAATGATTTTGGCATTAAGATTCATATACTGCCTAAGTAATACAGGTATCTTAATGTGAGAGTTCTCAATGTCAGATATTAAGCTGTCAAGGTCTTTTAAGGAATCACTGCTTTCAATTAACAGATCCTTATCAATCGCAGAAAGATCTGCTTTAAATTTATTTTTAGGCTTTACATAATGCGCCAGCTCATAATCAAAGTGGTTCTTTGTAATATAGTCTACAATTAAAGACTTGGAGAACTTTGAGAAATTATTGCTGATACTTACCGGGCCAAACATGTAGCGATAGTGAGGATTATCCAGAAGGTATTTTAAAATACCTTTCCATAACAAGAAAAGAGGAAGTGGTTTCTGCTGATATTCTTTTCGGATCCACGATCTGCCCAATTCAATTCCACGTCTTAAGATCGGATAAAAAGGCTCTTTGATTTTGAAGAGTTCTGATAGATAGAACCCACGTCTGCCCATGGTATTTAAAATCTCATCTCCCTTACCGATACGATAAGCACCTACGATATTTTGCAGGTCTTTATCCCAGATGAAAAGATGGTTGTAATAAATATCGTAGTTGTCGAGATCAATCTTTTTATTTGTTCCTTCTCCAACTTCTCTAAAGGTTATTTCCCTTAAACGGCCAATTTCCCTTAAAATATTTGGAATGGCTACCGTAGGGGCAATATATACTTCGTAGTTCTTTTCTTGCCATACCCTGAAGTTTTCGAGCTGATCAACTTCTTCTACAATTTTATTCCTATCCGTTTCAACAATAACTTCTTCTGGCTTTTTCTTTATTTTAAACAGATTGATTGGGTTGAACAATTTCTTTTCTTGTTCTAAACCGGTTCCAAGGGCATAGGTACGTGCCCTAAGAAAATCAAGTAGTTTATTGGTGTTATTTCTGTAAGAAACATCTTCTATATTAATAGGCTTACCAATTCTTACTTTTATTTTTAAACCTTGTTTGTTTAAAAATTCTGAAGGTAATTTAGCTGTTCTTAACGTAGGATGGATAAAGCTAAGGATATTGAATAAAACCCCGTTGTTGCCATGGAAATAGATTGGTACTACAGGTAATTTAGCCCTGGCAATTAATTTACCTACTACCGGGTGCCATATCCTATCTGTAATTTCCTGCTTATCTAAACTAAAGGTTGAAACCTCACCTGCGGGAAATATTCCTATTGGTGTACCGCTTTGAAGGAGGTCGAAAGTAGCTTTTAAGCCACTTATGCTTGAGGTGTGCTGAACGTTTTCAAAAGGATTTACTGCTACAAAGAACTCACTTAGATTGGGAATCTTTTTAAGTATAAAATTAACCATCACCTTTGCCTCGGGCCTTACGGTACAAAGTAATTTTACAAGTGCAAGACCTTCGACACCGCCATATGGGTGATTTGCTATTGCAATAAAACCTCCGGTTTTGGGTATGTTTTTAAGGTCGTCTTCATCAAAATCGATACTAACGCCTATGGTTTCTAAAATCTTATCGACAAATTCTAAACCACTAAAATGCTCATTCTGCGAAAAAACTTTGTTGATGTCATTAAGTTTCATCATCTCCATGAGTAAAGCAGCAAGTCCGGGTACGCCCAGTTTATCTATTTTAGTAGCTTTTGCAAACTCTTGGGTAGTTATGATCTTCATTTAAATTCCAGTTTGTGAAACATTATCCAACCTCAAAAGTAAGATTTATATTTTTAATCGTTGGCGACATACTAAAATATAATACTAATCCTATTATGGTTGTTATTTATAATATTCTGCTATAGATTAGGCAATGAGAAAATGGTTGAATGCTTATTTTGATTTTAGTAAACAGGAATTTAATGGTCTTTTAGTTCTAATAGTGCTTATAGTATTAATTAGTGCTACTCCTTATTTATACAGCTTTGTGACGCCAGAACCGGATAATTCAGTAGCCGAACAATTAGCCATTAAAAGGTTAGTGCTACCGGTTAATAAGTCTTCCGTTTTTAACAGTAGAAAATTAAAGTACAATGTTAAAAAAGAACATCATTATTCTTTGTTCGTGTTTGATCCGAATACTATAAATGTTGATGATTGGCAAAGACTGGGCCTGTCTTTTAAGCAATCTGCAGCTATTTTAAAATATTTAGAGAAAGGAGGGAAGTTTAGAAATGTAGAAGATCTGAAGAAAATGTATACGATTACTGAGAAAATGTACGAAAGGTTATCTCCTTATGTACGAATTGAGGATAAGTATGCTGGAAATAAGTTTCCAGAGCGCGCAAAATAATAGAAATGAATGGGGCAGATAGTGCAGCCCTTATTGAGATAAAAGGAATTGGGCCGGCTTTTGCCAGGAGGATAATAAAATACAGGGAACGTATTGGAGGCTTTTATAAAAAGGAGCAGCTGCTTGAAGTATTTGGACTGGACTCAGTAAAATATGAGGAGATCAGGAATCAGGTTTCTGTGGATGATCAAAAATTGAAAAGAATTAACGTTAATGCTACAAGGTTAGAGGATTTTAAAGGACATCCATATATAAGGTATAAACAGGTAAATGCTATTATTGAATATAGAAAACAACACGGAAATTATAGTAATATTGCTGACTTAAATAAGGTTGCTATTTTAGACCCGGAAACGGTTGAGCGTTTGGCGCCTTACCTTACTTTTTAGTCATGATAGAATCAAGAATAAAACAAACTGTACGCGATGTACAAGACTTTCCAAAACCAGGAATCATTTTTAAAGATATAACTCCGATACTAAAGGATCCGGGCTTGTGCATGGATATTACAGCCGCGTTGGCTAAACAACTTTCGAATGTGGCCATTGATGTGGTTGCAGGTATAGAGAGCCGGGGCTTTTTGTTTGGCCCATCTTTGGCTCAGCTGTTAAATGTGCCTTTTATCCCTATTAGAAAGGCAGGGAAGTTGCCTTACAAAACGATGCAGGAATCATATGATCTGGAATATGGCAGTGCAACCATAGAGTGTCATCAGGATGCATTGCTTAAAGGACAAAGGGTTTTAATTCATGATGATCTACTGGCCACGGGGGGAACGGTTGTAGCGGCATCAAAACTTGTGATGCAAATGGAAGCAACGGTAGCCGCTTATTCTTTTATTATATCGTTGGATTTTTTAAATGGCAGGAAGAGATTGACCCCTTATGGAAGTGAGGTTTTTTCTTTAGCCTCTTACTAGTTCTCTTAAACGATTAAATTGCTGGCTTGATATAAACATAAGATCAGTAGAGAAATTGCAATTAATTTTAAAATTAGAATAGAAAAGCGAGGGGTAAGACTAGGCATAATTTTGCAGCTTTTTTTTGTATGCTGAAATGAGAGGTATTTTTTTTAAACTTGTTGCAAAATTAGCAGTGCTTTTAATTGAAATCAACTGAGTAAATACGCAGGTTTTAATGAAAGGATTTCTCAAAATTGATATAAAATGAAATCAAAAGGGAATTTTGGAGACTATTCAAGGAACTTTATTACAGATGTTCCTGCCGACTTAGAGAGCGAACAAGCATTGTTCTTTGAACAAACTATCCCCAGGTTTGCTGAAGAAGCCATTTATATCTATTCATTTAAAGAGAACAGAATGATTTTTGCCAGCGGATGGGAAGAGGTGGTTGGTTATAAAGATGATGAAATAAATATGCTGGCAATAGTAAATATGTCGGCCCCTGAATTTGCTCCCTTCTCACATGACCTTAATGATAAGGCCCTCAAATTTATTCATAACAAGTCAAAAGACCTGGAGAAGTATAGCTTTACTATAGAGCTTAAAAAGATACATAAAAACGGTCAGGAAGTTCCTATCTCTGCAAGGGTAGGTGTTTTTAGTTCTGAGAATGGTAAAATCGAATCTATTATCGGTCGTTTTCAAATTAACAGGAGTCTTATTTTTGGAAAAATAATGAGATATGCGGCTTATGGCCCTGATAAGGAAAAATTTGAAGAGGAATTAAACAAGATATTGTTTTACCATCTGGCTATATCCAATAAAGAGAAGGAGGCACTTTCGCTTGTGGCAAAAGGCTATTCCTTCAAAGAAATTGCCCATGAATTGGGTGTTTCGCACTCAGCAATTGAAAAAAGGATAATTCCACTGTACAAGCGCTTTGATGTTAAAAGTTTAACACACCTGGTAAGCTTTGCGTATGACAATAACATACTTCCTTAATTAAACTGCATCGAGGTTTACGGTTGTAATATTTGATTTCTCTACACCTATATTTTCTAATAATGTTTCCCAGCGTTCTTCAGCGTGCCTGTCTGGGTCATCATTACCCATAACCCAGATAATACTTTTTTCTTTGATAGCTTTTTTATTTAATTCGCCACAGTTTAAATTATTAAGTATCGTGTAGAATTGTTTTGCGCTTAAAATATCGTCTTGTACATTTCCGCCAGGATTAATATCGTCAATAACTAATAAAGAAGAGTTTCTCCACGACCAAGCCCCAGGCTTTGTAATCGGCGGGTTATCTTCATTCTCGAAAAATAAACAGAGTAGTTTTACGGCAGTAATGTAGCTGCAACTGTTATTTTTAATAGATGACTCCGTTGCAATTCCGACTGATAGCATTGTTTTGCCACTGCCTCTGGAGCCAAATAGCAACATATGTTTTCCTGGTTCATTGTGCTTGAGGAAGTCTAAAATCAATGCTTTGTTGTCTTCTTTTATTCGTTGGTTCCATTGACTTAGTCGTAACTGAAAAGGATAATCGGCATTTTGGATAAACATTTTTGTGGTGTACCAATAGTAGAAGGGGTAAATAACCAATAATACTAACACAATAAGACCAATTAACATACCTTTGTGAAACTCACAGATGAGACTTGCAGCAAGTGCACCCATTCCAAAATAAACCAGATCTGTTAAAGTATCGAACGCAACATTTGTCCATGCTGGCTGAAATGTGTATTTGCCTGTTCCAAGAGCCTTACGTATTGATTCTGTTTTAAACAATAACGGCCATAGGAAATTAAAAAGTTCAAACAAAATCCAGCCAGCCCAAACACCAAATGCCGCCCACAATTCAGGCTGAGACATATTTGTCTTTGCTTTAAGTACATTATAAAGCAGTATTGTTGGAATAAAACCTAAAGAAAAGTGACCAAACTGGTTTGCCAGCCAGGAGTAAGTAAGCGTTACTCCTCTGTAAGAATCTTTGCCTATAAGGTCGTTCTTTAATTGAGCGACAAGAGCTTTTACGGTAATGGACTTCATGAGATGCTTTATTTAGATAGTTCTAAGGGGGTAAAGCTAAAAAAAAATAAAAAAAGTTTTTAGCGTATTTGACTTACTTAAAATAAGGAGGTAAGGTTAATGAACTAAATACCATTTCGTTCTATTATTCTGCAAATTTAAACTTGTGTTTCTGTTGTTTTATTTGTTTATAATTGTCGGGATTCAATCGATAAAATTATGTTAGAAACAATGGATAATTCTGTAGGCTATAACTTTAGCATCTCAGAAAATCAGGAAATGATAAGAAAGGTGGTACATGATTTTGCGGAGAAGAATATTCGTCCAAATGTAATGGAGTGGGATGAAGTGCAGCATTTTCCGATAGATGTTTTTAAAAAACTTGGCGAATTAGGTTTGATGGGAGTTCTTGTTCCTGAGGTTTATGGTGGATCTGGTTTGGGCTATCAGGAATATGTAGATGTGATTGTAGGGGTATCTAAAGTTTGCGGTTCAATAGGTCTTTCTTTAGCGGCTCATAATTCTTTATGTACTGGTCATATCCTGGCTTTTGCTAATGAGGAACAAAAAATGAGATGGTTGCCTAAATTAGCAACAGCAGAATGGATAGGAGCATGGGGCTTAACCGAAGCAAATACAGGATCTGATGCTTTGGGGATGATGACRGTTGCTACACTGGATGGAGATGAATATGTTATTAATGGCTCTAAAAACTGGATTACTCATGGTAAGACCGGAGATATTGCAGTTGTTATGGCCAGAACAGGTGAAAAAGGAGATTCTAATGGGGTTTCGGCTTTTGTTGTTGAAAGAGGAACGCCAGGGTTTGCAGCAGGCAAGAAGGAGAATAAATTAGGTATGAGAGCATCGGAGACAACTGAAATGATATTTGACAATTGCCGTGTTCCAAAAGAAAATCTTTTAGGGAATATAGGCGGAGGCTTTAAGCAGGCAATGAAAG
Source organism: Pedobacter sp. 10L46_2 (assembly GCF_056395165.1). Classification (NCBI taxonomy): domain Bacteria; kingdom Pseudomonadati; phylum Bacteroidota; class Sphingobacteriia; order Sphingobacteriales; family Sphingobacteriaceae; genus Pedobacter; species Pedobacter sp. 10L46_2. The sequence continues at coordinate 4,406 of NZ_JBFTIZ010000180.1, read as the reverse complement.
TTTTAGATGGTGGACGAATCTCTATTGCAGCGCTGGCACTAGGTATTGCAAAAGGTGCTTATGAGGCAGCTGTTGCTTATGCTAAACAACGACATCAATTCGGGCAACCCATAGCAAGTTTTCAGGGCATTAGCTTTAAGCTGGCAGACATGGCTACTGAGATTGAGGCTGCGGAGCTGTTGATTAGACAGGCTGCCGATTTAAAGAATCGTGGTTTACCTATGACCAAAGAATCTGCTATGGCTAAATATTTTGCTTCGGAAGTTGCTGTAAGAACGGCAACAGAGGCAGTGCAGATTTTTGGAGGCTATGGTTATACAAAGGATTTTCCAGTAGAAAAATTCTATAGAGACAGTAAATTGTGTACTATTGGAGAAGGAACTTCAGAAATTCAGAAAATAGTTATTGCAAGAGAAGTTTTAAAACATTAGATTAGTGTAACAAAATAAAAGAGAATATTCTAACCAAATATAAAACCAATTAATCCGGCATATTTAAATATGCCGGATTTTTGTTTTTAAAGAGCTTACTTCTATTTTATGGATATGATACGGTCGACTACATAAGGGCTGTAACCTCTCCAGGGAAGTGTGCTGACATATTCCTTATAGTGTAATTCAAATGTTTTTCCACTGTTCATCATCATTTTTTCGGCGATGGCTTTGTCATCAACAGAGAACTCAAATTCATTTGATTGTATGGTGCCGGTTTGTTTGGATCGGAGCCCTGTTTGGATCAGTTTGCCTTCGTAGGTTTTAAATACATAACCTTTTCTTACAACATAGTTCAGCTCGCCAGCTTTAACGCCATCGCCAAACACAAAATAATAACGGTAATAAATGAATCCTGACAGGATAACAATTATTATAGCAAGAGTAATAAACAGCGGCTTTTTAGATTTCATGATAGATTTGTTTTTATATTAAAAATAAGTATAAAAAGTGTACCACGTATTTTCAAATCCAATATTATTAATAAATTAAACATAGTGTTTTGATTATCAAATGAAATACCTATCTTTGCAGTCCTAAAAACAACGAGAGGAGGTATTTTACGTTATGATCATTATTAATATTAAAGACGGTGAATCACTAGATAAAGCGTTAAAACGTTTCAAAAAGAAATTTGAAAAAACAGGAGTGTTAAGAGAATTACGTAGCCGCCAAGCTTACGAGAAAAAATCTGTAGCACGTCGTACATTAGTGAAACACGCTATTTATAAGCAAAATATGCAACTAGAAGGAACAATATAGTTCTTGTAGTTTAACATAATAATATTAAAAGCCATCAATTGTTTGATGGCTTTTTTTGTTCAAATAAAAAGGAATTGTTAAGATAATGTTTTGTATATTCACTCTATCGAGCAATACAAATAGTTTCTATGACTGTTGAACAATTTCTAACATATCTCCAGCACGAGAAGCGATATTCTCCACACACAGTCCAGTCCTACAGAACCGACCTGATTCAGTTTAGAGATTTTATGCTCCAAACATTTGAACTGTCACTTAATGAGGTGGCCTATATCCATGTAAGGAATTATATGGTTTGGCTGATGGAGGAAGGTGTTACCGAGAATTCTATAGGAAGGAAGCTATCTACCCTGCGCAGTTTTTATAAATACCTTGTTCGCGAGCAAATAGTTCAATCGAGCCCTATGGCTCTCGTAAAAGCTCCTAAAGCCCCTAAGCGCCTTCCTGTATTTGTGGACGACCAAAAGCTGGATCTGCTTCTTGATTCTGAAGAGTTTTTTGATGGAAGCTTTTCATCAGTAAGAGACCGGTTAGTTATCGAAGCATTATTTGGAACCGGTATGCGGCTTGCAGAATTGCTGACCTTGAAGGAATCTGACATTAACTTTTACGACTCAAATATCAGGGTTTTGGGAAAAAGAAATAAAGAGCGGATAGTTCCGATAAGCAAACCACTTGAGGATCAGCTAAGAACCTACATTGAATTAAAAACATTACAAAAATTTGATAACAAAACGGAAGGCTTATTCGTTACAGATAAAGGAGCGGATGCATATCCTAAATTAATATACCGAATAGTTCAGCGTTATTTAAGTTTCATTTCAACGCAGGATAAGAAGAGTCCACACGTGTTGCGCCATTCTTACGCCACCAGTTTGTTGAATAGGGGGGCAGACTTAAATGCAATAAAAGAATTGTTGGGGCATGCAAGCCTGGCCGCTACTCAGGTTTATACCCACAATTCAGTAGAAAGATTAAAATCAATATATAAACAAGCCCATCCAAAGGCATAAAAAAGAGGAGGAAAATATGAAAATTACAGTTCAATCGATCCATTTCAATGCAGACCAGAAGTTATTAGATTTCATTCAAAAGAAAGTAGATAAGCTAGATCAGTTTTTTGATCAGATTATCAGTGGCGAAGTTTATTTAAAATTAGAGAATGTAGATGATGAAGCCAATAAAATAAGTGAGATTAAATTGATCGTACCGGGCGGAACAATGTTCGCAAAGGAACAGTGTAAATCATTTGAAGAGGCCACAGATTTAGCAATTGAGTCGTTAAGGAAGCAAATTACCAAACATAAAGACAAGACGAGAATAAAATTAAGTGAACATAAGGCAATTTTAAACGCGAATGAAGTATCTGATTATTAGGTACATATTTTAGCGATATTTTAATATTGAATTGGCGGAGTAAGTTTCGCCAATTTTTTTTTGAAATAAATTTTGCGTCTATCATAAATTCTTGTAGATTTGCATTCCATTTCAGAGAGGGCGTTACCTCAACAACTAAAATGGAATGTTCTATGAAAGATTAATATTATAAGATTTGTTGCTTCGTTTGTAAGCAGCACATGATATAAGCCTCCTTAGCTCAGCTGGTAGAGCAACTGACTTGTAATCAGTAGGTCATTGGTTCGATCCCGATAGGAGGCTCTTTTTTTGGGGGGATACCAGAGTGGCCAAATGGGACAGACTGTAACTCTGTTGTCGCAAGACTTCGAAGGTTCGAATCCTTCTCCCCCCACAATAAAGAAGCGGAAGTAGCTCAGTTGGTAGAGCGATAGCCTTCCAAGCTATAGGTCGCGAGTTCGAACCTCGTCTTCCGCTCTTAAATGGAAAAAGGTGGGCAGTCGGCAGGGATTGTGAAAATTGATTCTAAAAGGAATTAAATAATAAGCTGCTAGAGATTAAAAGCCGAAGTAGCTCAGCGGTAGAGCACTTCCTTGGTAAGGAAGAGGTCGTGGGTTCAAGTCCCATCTTTGGCTCAAAAAAATAAAAATAGGCTTTGTTGAATCTGTTTAAACGCAGGGTGAACAAGGTTTTTTGTATTGAATTGTATCAAAACAATAAATAAATAAAAAGTTATAACCTACTAATAAGTATAAAAACATGGCAAAAGAAAAGTTTGACCGCAGCAAGCCGCACTTAAACATCGGCACAATCGGTCACGTTGACCACGGTAAAACAACCTTAACAGCAGCTATCACTAAAGTGTTATCTGATGCTGGTTTATCTGAGGCGCGTTCATTTGATTCAATTGACTCAGCTCCTGAGGAAAAAGAAAGAGGTATCACCATTAATACAGCACACGTTGAGTATTCAACTGCTAACCGTCACTATGCACACGTTGACTGTCCAGGTCACGCGGATTATGTGAAAAACATGGTTACTGGTGCTGCACAAATGGATGGAGCTATCATTGTTGTAGCTGCTACAGATGGTCCGATGCCACAAACTCGTGAGCACATTCTATTGGCTCGTCAGGTAGGTGTTCCTTCGTTGGTAGTATTCATGAATAAAGTGGATATGGTTGACGATCCTGAGTTATTAGAATTAGTAGAAATGGAAGTTCGTGAATTGTTATCATTCTATGAATTCCCTGGTGATGATATTCCTGTTATTCAAGGTTCAGCTCTTGGTGGTTTGAACGGAGATCCGAAATGGGTAGCTAAAATCATGGAATTAATGGATGCTGTTGATAGCTACATTCCAATTCCTCCACGTTTAACTGATCTTCCATTCTTAATGCCTGTTGAGGACGTATTCTCGATCACTGGTCGTGGTACTGTTGCGACTGGTCGTATTGAGCGTGGTGTAATCAACTCTGGAGATCCAGTTGAGATCTTGGGTATGGGTGCAGAAAATCTTAAATCAACTGTAACAGGTGTTGAGATGTTCCGTAAGATCCTTGATTATGGTGAAGCAGGTGATAACGTAGGTTTATTGTTACGTGGTATTGAGAAAACTGATATCCGTCGTGGTATGGTTATCTGCAAACCAGGTTCAGTAACTCCTCACACAGATTTCAAAGCTGAGATCTATGTGTTATCAAAAGCAGAAGGTGGACGTCACACTCCATTCTTTAACAAATACCGTCCACAATTCTATTTCCGTACTACAGACGTTACTGGTGAGATTACACTAGCT
>NZ_JBFTIZ010000179.1:0-8339 GCF_056395165.1 Pedobacter sp. 10L46_2 | reverse complement strand
ATGGGTCATTAGCCCTAATTTCTATTTGAGTTCCTGATGAAAGGGAGGCAGAAGTCTAAATCGAGACATGAGTCCAAACTCTGACGAAAGGATAGTTTACTTCTGCTTCCTTCTCATTCTAAAAATAATCAAAACAAATCTAAAGGACGTAGGAGAGATCTCTTGAACTCTGGCATAATCAAGAGATCTCTCCTACGTCGAGATGACGAAAGCTTTAAACTCCTGTGATTGGTAATCTATTTCGTAGCATCATTAATATCCAAATCGTTGCAGAATTTCTTAATATAAATCTATTTCTGAGCTAATATTCCAACCCTAATTTCGTCATCAAAAATCAACCTACTAACTCAGATGATGAAAAATTTACTATGTACAGCTCTCCTGCTTCTATTCTGTTGCTTTGCCCAAAATAAACTCCTGGCACAAACAACACAAACTTCAATATCAGGAACCGTTACTGATACTCAAAAAAAACCTGTTCCGGGCGTATCTGTCAGGGTTCGTAATGAATCTACAGGATTTAACACCTCCACCACTACCAACAGCAATGGTGTGTATACCTTTAAAGAACTTCCCCTTGGGAAACCCTACACTATTACTGCAACTTATGTAGGTTTTGGCGACCAAAAAATAACCGGCTACTCATTAAATCAGGGTGATGCCCTGAAAATCAATATCACCATGCAGGATGCAGTAGAAAACCTGGCAGTAGTAGAGATTGTAGGATCAGGACTTAAAAACAAAACTGAAAACCTCGGTGCTGCAACCACCATTACGGCCAGAGACATTGAGAAACTTCCTGTTAACGGCAGGAATTTCACCAATCTTATGGACTTGTCTCCTTTAAGCCGCGGTGGCACAATATCTGGCCAGCTGGGCTCTTCTACTAATTACACTATTGATGGTATGACGGCTAAGAATCCAACTTCAGCAGGTTCTACCACCAGCCGAAGCGGTGCACCTTATTCTTTATCTATGGAAGCTGTCCGGGAATTTCAGGTAGTCACCAACCAATATGACGTAACCTTTGGCAGAAGTGGCGGTGGGACCATTAGTGCAGTAACCAAATCGGGTACGAATACTTTTAGTGGAGGAGCATTTACTTATGGCCGGGCAGACTGGCTGGCAAGTCCTTATGCAATCAATGGCAACAAACGCCAATCTGATTTCTCTACCTATCAATATGGATTTTCATTAGGCGGTCCGATCATTAAAGATAAACTGCATTTCTTTGCTGCATGGGACCATCAGCGTGATGCAAGGCCTTTGATGATTGCCAATCTGGAAACCGACGCCGATATTACTCGACTGAGGATTACTCCTGCCACACTAAAAGAGTTTGTGGATATCGCCCAGGATAAATATGGGGTAAAGGGACGCCAGACTGGAGAATTTGATAAGCTACGCGGTTCAGATGCAGGTTTTGCAAGAATCGACTGGCAAATCAATGAGAAAAACCTGTTGACAATCAGAGACAACTACACCAATGACCGCAACAAGCAGGGCCTGGAAGACAATAGCCCGATCAATTTGTACGAATCTTATGGAAATGACCAAAACGTAGATAACAGCTTACTGGCTACTTTACGTTCATCCATCAATTCCAAACTAACCAATGAGCTAAAGGTACAGCATTTGTACACCTACCAATTAAGCAGTCCAGGTGATCAGTTGCCTGCCGCAAACATTCCAAGAGCCGTTGTAGAAAACGTAATTTCAAGTATTAATGGAGCCAATGCAGCAACAAATATTCAGATAGGTGGTCACCGTTTTGCACAGGAAGGTTTTACTAATAATGTATTACAGATTGTAAATAACCTGTATTACAACACAGACAAGATTAAATATACTTTTGGCGCAGACCTAATGTATACCCGTGCACATTCTGTTTACGGAAGTGAGCTGAACGGCAGGTTTTGGTTTAGAAATACCGCAGATCTGGCCAATCCGGCAAACAATAGAACTGCCTTGCAGAATTTCAATGACCTTAAACCATACAGATACACAAGGGAAGTGCCTTTAGTGGCCGACCCAAGTGTAACTCAGGGAATCTTCAATACCGCTCTTTATGGACAAATGCAAACGAAGCTTGCAACGGGCCTGGAGATGACGGCAGGTATTCGTGCCGATTACAGTTTCTACCCTGCTGCGCCTCTGAATCAGTTGGTTCTGGATGAGCTTGGTTTACGCACAGACAACTCGCTGTCGACTTTCCAGATTCAGCCAAGACTGCAGTTCACATGGGATGTGAATGAGGAGCACAGGGATTTCATCAGGCTTGGTGCTGGTATCTTTGGATCGGACATCAATAATTACATGACGATCAACAACAGGGTATTTGACGGAACGCGCATTGCCTCAGTTGATGTGAGAGCACCGAATGTGCCAATACCAAATTTCATAGATTACCGCAATAACCCTCAGAATGCGCCCGGACTGGAATTGTTTGACATCCCGGGTGTTAACAAACTTCTCACGATCAACACTAACGCAAGTGATGCCCGCGTGCCAGTAGTTTATAAAGCAAATGCTTCTTACTCACATTTTATTAATGAGAAATTTAAAGTCACTATAACAGGTTTTGCCACATTAGGACGCAACAATTACGTATACGTAGATCGCAATATGGCAGTAAATCCATTCTTTAGATTGGAAAATGAAGGCGGCCGAGGTGTGTACGTTCCGGCAGCAAGTATTACCAACGCTGCACCAGACTGGCAACAGGGGCGTATTAGTCAGAAGATCGGTAGGGTATTGGAAATGAACAGCAAGGGGCGTGTAAACCAGTTCGCAGCAGTTCTGGATGCTACTTATCAATACTTTAAAGACGGAACAATCACCTTTAGCTATACATTAAACGATACCAAAGACAATACTTCTTATAATGGAAACGTAGCGAATACCGCGACACTAGCCTTACCTGTAAAAGATAATCCAAGAGACCTGAGTAAGATGAGTTATTCAGACAACCACTTCAGACATAAAATTGTATTCTATGGCACACTACCTACCTTCTATGGGGTAAGTGTAGGTATTCGTTATTCAGGTATCGGTGGCACACGCTATTCTCTATTGTCGGGCGGTAATACTAATGGCGACTTTGTTTCGGGAACAAATGATCTTGCTTTTATTTTCGACAGGAACAACACTGCTGTACCAGCCAACATTCAAACTGGTTTAAAGGCCATCATGGATAATCCTAATGCAAGTCAGAGCCTTAAAGACTACATCAACAGGTACAGCGGTCAGATCGCTGAGCGGAACGGCGGTATCAACGGGTTCTATGGCATTTTTGATCTTAGAATCAGCAAGAAATTTAAAGTTTATAAAACCCACAGCATTGAAATTTCAGGAGATCTTTTCAACGTAGCCAATCTCTTGAATAAGAAATGGGGTGTGAACGAATCAATGGGAAACCAGGCACTATATTCAGTTAATTCGTTCAACAACACAACCAACCAGTTTGTTTATAACGTAAACAATTCTGGTATTGCCAATCCATCAGGCAATCCTTATCAGGGGCAGATCGGTATCCGCTACGGTTTCTAAGCTTTCGATCTCAAAAACAAGAAGGGTGTGTTTCACAATCTGAAACACACCCTTCTTGTTTTGCATTAAATAGGTCATAACAAAAAAAAGAGTGGCCCTATCCGGGGTCACTCGTTTTTTAACTAACTTATTATTCATAAAAAAACTGGCTGTTGGGGAAGGAGTCGAACCTTCAAGGGGTAGTTAGCTACAGTTCAAAAATTAATTTGTGGTCAACCCATAAACTGCGTTTATCCATTTATCCCCACCACCGAGACAAGAAGGCGTGTCTGCCAATTTCACCACCCAACATTATATAAAGTACTAATTCTTAAGTAGTAGGTTTAGGTTGATTTAACTACTTAATAGCTGTAGGGGAAGGAGTCGAACCTTCAAGGAGTGGTTAGCCCTTACGGGTTTTCCAAATTCTCCACCACCGAGACAAGGAGGTGCGTCTGCCAATTTCACCACCCTACAGAGTATAAACAAGTTTTAAAGAACTATTTTTTGTTACTTGCTTGATACAAATGTAACAACAACCTATATACGTTGCAAATATTTTAAACATTTTATTTTATTTTTACGATATTTCTAATTAACTTAGAATATTGTTACCAAATATCAAAACGATGCTTAAAAAAGAAACCCAAAATTTAGAAATTGATAACCTGGATATTGATATCTTGAAGCAGCTGATGCATGATGCAACTAAGCCTTACACTGAAATTGCTAAAGATCTGATTGTTTCTGGTGGAACAATACATGTCCGCATGAAAAAACTTCAGGAAATGGGTATCATCAAAGGGTCACATCTCATTATTGATCCGCAAAAGGCTGGTTACGACATCTGTGCCTTCCTTGGTATCTATCTTGAAAAGGGAATTCAATATAAAGATGCTGTAGAGCAACTAAGCAAAATTAAAGAAGTTGTAGAACTCCATTACACTACCGGTGCCTATAGTATGTTTGCCAAGATCATTTGTCGCGATACGAGCCACCTTAGACATGTATTAAACGAAGAAATCCAGGCTGTATCTGGCATACAACGTACAGAAACATTAATCTCTCTTGAAGAAAGTATCAAAAGACAGATTGAGCTGTAGTTAACAAAATGAGATTACCAATGACGTTTTTTTAAATCGTCCGTCATCTCCACGATAGGAGAGATGACGGACTGCAATGCTCTTTTTACTATTTAAACATGTTTTTCAATGCTTCAAGCTTCAATTGTAAATCCCCATCTGGTAGCGGTTTATCTTTCTTCCCTCCAACACCATTAGTTTGAGGTTTTGACGGCTTTCTATGTTGATCCGGTTTACCTGCACTTACCGGTTTTTTAAAGCTATTTGGTTTTTGATCTGCCTTTTTAACCTGAGGCTTTGGAGCAGCGGTGGCTGTTTTCATAGAAAGCGAAATACGCTTTCTTGCCACATCCACTTCAACTACCGTAACTTCTACTTTTTGATGAACTTTAACAACATCATTGGCATTGGTTACAAATTTATTGGAAAGCTGACTCGTATGCACTAATCCATCCTGATGAACTCCTATATCTACAAAGGCTCCGAAATTGGTAATATTGGTAACAATGCCAGGCAATTTCATACCGATCTTTAAATCAGCTATTGCATTTATGCCATCAGTAAAGCTAAATATTTCGAACTGCTCACGAGGATCTCTTCCTGGTTTTGCAAGCTCACTCATAATATCATTTAAGGTTGGCAAACCAATTTCTTCACTTACATATTGCTGAAGTTTGATCTGTTTTCTTAATTCAGCATCCTTCATTAACTGAGCTACGCTGCAGTTCAGGTCTCTTGCCATTTTATTAACCAGGGCATAGCGCTCTGGGTGAACAGCGCTAGTATCAAGCACATGCTCAGCATTTCTAATTCTCAAAAATCCAGCGGCCTGCTCAAAAGCCTTGTCTCCTAAACGAGGTACCTTTTTAAGGCTTTCTCTATTTTTAAAAGCACCATGCTCATTACGATAACTTACTATGTTTTGTGCAAGCTGCGGACCAAGCCCTGATACGTACGCCAGAACCTGTTTGGATGCCGTGTTTAACTCTACGCCTACAGCGTTCACACAACTCATTACAGTGTCATCTAAAGAAGCCTGCAGCTTATTCTGATCTACGTCATGCTGGTACTGCCCTACACCTATAGACTTAGGATCTATTTTAACAAGCTCTGCCAACGGATCCATTAAACGACGTCCAATTGAGACTGCCCCACGAACGGTGATGTCCTGAGTTGGAAATTCTTCTCTGGCAACCTCAGAGGCTGAATAGATAGATGCACCATTTTCATTAACCATCACCACAATTACGTCGGCTATAGCCAACCCACGGATAAACACCTCGGTCTCTCTGCCTGCAGTTCCATTTCCAATAGCGATAGCCTCAACATTGTGCTTAGCACATAATTTTTTGATGGTTTCGGCAGCTTCAAGAACACCTCTTTGACCGTTATGCGGATAGATAGCAGTATTTTCAAGTAATTTACCTTGCATATCCAAACAAACAACCTTGCATCCGGTACGGAATCCAGGATCTATTGCCAAAACATTCTTTTGTCCCATTGGAGCAGCCAGCAGCAATTGCCTTGCATTCTCTGCAAATACACGGATCGCTTCTTCATCGGCCTTTTCTTTTGAAATACCGCGAACCTCTGTTTCCATTGCTGGGCCCAGCAAACGCTTATAGCTATCTTGTATGGCTAATTTAACCTGTGCTGAACTGCCATTGTTGCTTTTCACAAACTGCTTCTCCAGAATTTGAATTGCTCCCTCTTCCTCAGGCATGGTTTCAAGCTTTAGAATATCCTCATTTTCTCCTCTGCGCATTGCAAGGATTCTATGAGAAGGGGCTGTTTTAAGTGGCTCGTTCCAGTCAAAATAGTCTTTGTATTTAATCCCCTCTTCTTCTTTTCCCTTTACCAGGGTCGATTTAAAAATCGCATTGTTTTGAAAATATTTTCTCATTGATGTTCTTGCATCAATGTTTTCATTTATAATTTCTGCAATGATATCTCTAGCCCCGGCAAGCGCTTCATCTGTTGATGATACGCCAAGCTCATCATTAAGAAACTTACCGGCTTCAAGTTCCGGATCTTGTTTGCTTTGCTCAAGTATGGCAATAGCAAGAGGCTCCAAACCTTTTTTACGGGCTTCTGATGCTCTGGTTTTACGCTTTGGTTTATACGGAAGGTAGATATCTTCAATGGTGGCAATATTTGTTGCCGCGTTTATTTTTGCTTCAAGCTCTGGTGTAAGTTTTTCAAGTGCAGCAAGTGCTTTTAAAATTGCTTCTCTACGCTTATCGAGCTCACGAAGCTGCTGAAACCTGTCGCGGATGGCGGCAACCTGTACCTCATCCAAACTCCCTGTCATCTCCTTGCGGTAACGGGAAATAAAGGGAACAGTTGCTCCTTCATCCAATAATTCAATAGTAGCGATAACCTGCTTTTCCGCCACTGCGAGTTCAGCAGCGATTATTGTAGAGTGATTACTCATTTTGATCTCTATTTGATGTTGTAAAGTACAGTGGGGTCAAAAATAAAAAAAATCCCGCAGAGGGTTTAACCAGCGGGATTATATTTCTTTTAAATAATTAGTCTTATTTTGCTACGTACATAACTTCTTTTACAGCTTTAACTACCTTTTCTGCATTAGGTAAGCTAGCCGCAATAAGAGTTGGTGCATAAGGCAACGGTACATCTGCACAAGTGATACGCAATACCGGAGCATCAAGATAATCGAAAGCATTTTTTTGGATATTAAATGCAATTTCAGAAGAGATAGAAGCCAATGGCCAAGCCTCTTCAACAATTACCAAACGATTGGTTTTCTTAACAGATTCAATGATAGTTGCATAATCAATAGGACGTACAGTACGTAAATCAATTACTTCAACACTAACGCCTTCTTTAGTTAATTCTTCTACAGCTGGGTTTACAACACGGGTAAGCATCTTGCCAAAAGTTACGATGGTTACATCAGTACCTTCTTTTACAACGTTAGCCTTACCTAGAGGAATATAAAATTCGCCTTCAGGAACTTCGCCTTTATCGCCGTACATAACCTCAGATTCCATGAAGATAACCGGATCAGGATCAATAATAGATTGTTTAAGCAAGCCTTTAGCTTCGTAAGGAGTAGATGGAACTACAACTTTTAAACCCGGACAGTTTGCATACCAGTTCTCAAAGTTTTGAGAGTGCTGAGCACCTAACTGACCTGCATTTCCAGTTGGTCCGCGAAATACAATAGGCACAGAAAACTGTCCGCCACTCATAGATAGCATTTTTGCTGCACCATTAATGATCTGATCTATAGCAACCAGAGAGAAGTTAAAAGTCATGAATTCTATGATTGGAACCAATCCGTTCATTGCTGCGCCAATACCTATACCGGTAAAGCCCAACTCAGCTATAGGCGTGTCTATAATGCGTTTGTCTCCAAATTCATCCAACATTCCCTGACTAACTTTATATGCACCATTATATTGTGCAACTTCTTCGCCCATCAAAAAAATGTTCTCATTTTTGCGCATTTCTTCGCTTAAGGCCTCACGTAAAGCTTCTCTAAATTGAATCTCTCTCATTGTATATTCAAATGTTAATTGCGGCAAACTTAGATAAAATTGTTTTTATATGCAATTTATTCGCACCACTGCCCGCCTTTGAAAAGAAAGTTTTACACTTGAAATATATCCATAATGGTTTAATTCCTTAACTATCTCTGACAAATGTCTTTATAAGGGCAATACGAGCAGTTTTCTTTATTCTCAGTTTGCAGAAACGGAATGT
>NZ_JBFTIZ010000178.1:0-8482 GCF_056395165.1 Pedobacter sp. 10L46_2 | reverse complement strand
GATTTAAGGAACTGAGGCCCGGTCGGTTAATCCGCCTCGAATAATTTAAAGACAAAACATTGTTTGCGTCAGCTTTGTAAACGATATAGGCAGTAGGGAATAGGGCACCATAATTACGCTTATTGCGCTGGTCTAAAGTAGGCGAATAACCATCCGTCATCGTGTACTCATAACGCAATCCTGCCTTGGCCGTCCATCTTTTTGAAAGTTCAGATGACATACTGAAATAGGATGCCAGGTTTTTTTCGGTATAGTTGAATTCATTGCTACGTGTTTTGTCCAGCAAGAAATTTTCGTGGACATAATTATAGTACTCCACATCAGCATTGTTATCAAAATTGGCGAACTTAATACCTGTTTCTATTTTAGCCCATTTATAAGGTAATGTTAAATCTGATTGAACAGACCAGATATTGTATTTTGACGAGTTATTATTGCGAACTGCAGCATAGGTGCTTTCAGATTCTGAAACAAAATTATTTCTTATTTCAGGTCTGTTCGAGAAAAAATTAACAGAACTACTTAATTTCTTTCCGGCCGAATCAATCTTTAAATCGTGGTATACATTTAAGGTTTGTGCAAATAATGGTCTGTACATTTCGCCGTTAGTGTTCAATACCGAGTCTACAGTATTACTCTTACCATAGCTATAACTATTAACAAAGGCATTATTCTCTTTACTCAGTGAAATATTATAAATAAACCCGATGTTATTGTGCCTATCTAACTCATAGTCTATACTTAAACCAGCCTGCAAACCGGGAGTAATTGATATACGCTGCTCGTTACTGAGAATTTGACTAGAGTTTCCAATCATATTGAGCCAATTGTTCTGCATATTGTGATAACGTGATTGGCCAAATGTAAAAGAACTGTTGATTTTTTTTGAACGGAAAAAAAGAGCCAGATTGTTGTTGTAGGAGGCGTAGAAGCCCTGCCGATATGTTGAACTTAATGAACCGCGCCAGCCCAAAGATTCGTTTTTCTTTAAAACAATGTTAATCAGGCCGGCATCCCCCTGGGCATCATATTTTGCTGGCGGATTGGTAATGATCTCGATTTTTTCCACACCTTCAGATCTGAGTGTTTTCAGATAATTAGTTAAGTCTGTTCCGCTTAAATAGACTATTTTCTCATTTACCATAACACCCATACTACCTTTGCCCGCCATAGAAACGCCATTGTCAGATACCTTTAAAAAAGGCGCCACCTGCAAAGCCTCAAAGAGGGAAGAACCATTTGCCGCTATAGTGTTGTTCAAGTTAAATATCCATCGATCCACCTTTCGTTCAAGAACGGGGTGCTTACTTTCAATGGCGACTTCCTTGAGCTCTTTCGATTGCTTGTTGAGAACAACATCAGTTAATTTAACAGAAGAGCCGTTAAATCTGATATTGTTTAATAACTGGCCGTTGTAACCTATGCACGAAACCTTAACGGTAAATACGCCGTTTTTTAAATTAGTGATCTCGAAATAGCCTTCTTTGTTACTTGCCTCATATTTTACCAGGGTTGAGTCTGCAGCATTTAAAACTGTTATGGTTGCACTTTCAACTCCCTTACCTCCGGTTTCTATTACCCTGCCTGAAACAGTCTGTGCAGAACTTTCGTAAATTAAACTTAAAAGCAAAAGAAAACTTAATATGCAGACTTTGTAAAAAAATAATTTCATATAAATTTGGTTGGTTTACATAGAAGACACAACCAATAAAGAAAAGTTGCTTGTCCGTAGCAGCGATAATGGATCTAGCAAATTAAACTGTCAAGATTTTATTTACAAAGTTTACATTTTTATTTACAATCCAAATTCGTCGCGCCGAAAAACATCAAAGTAGATTCGCTGAATCAATTCTAATTGGATCAATAAATAAAAAGGTATGAAATACATACACGTATATGCTTTGTTTGTAATGTCTGTTTTTCTCACTTCCTGTGGACAAAACCAAACAAACGTACCAAAAGATAACATCAAAACCGAAGTTAAAGACATAGGGCCTAACCTAATGGTTCGTAATATAAAAAAAGGCAAAAATGGCACCATTTTGATTGCTGGCCCGAACAACTCATCATTTGGTGATGTTTTTCGATATGATGGAAAATATTTTACTAATCTTACAAGTAAAATAGGTTCGCATCGATTCTGGGATGTCCTTGAAGATCGCCTAGGAAATATTTGGTTCACTTCTACTGATTCAGGCGTTTATTATTACAACGGGAAATCCATTCAACATTTCACTACCACAGAGGGACTTGCCAATAATCGGGTGATGTCTGTTTATGAAGATAAGGCCGGCATTATTTGGTTCGGCACCGGAGGTGGAATAAGCCGTTACGATGGGAAATCTTTTCGAAATTTTAAAAATCCGAACCCCTCGCGTGTTTATAAAGAAGGAAATTGGAACAATGATATTACTACAATCATTGAAGATAAAAGCGGGAAATTATGGGTTGGCACAAGAGGCGATGCTTTCGTTTTTGACGGAAAAACATTTACCCCCTTAATCCATAAGGGAAAAACTTTTACAAACGTTTGGAGTATAATCGAAGATAGAAAAGGCAATATTTGGCTTGGTGACGTCACCAATGGCCTTTGGCGCTATAACGGCAGCACCTTTACTTGGGTATCGCAGAAGGGTGTTTATGCTATAATCGAGGATAAAAAAGGAAACATCTGGGCTACTGGTCCGGTAAATACTGCTCATGTGGCGGTCTGGGCACTGTCCCGTTATGATGCAAACTCCTTGTATAGTAACAAGCCCACGGTAGCCGAAATTATGTTAGGAGATGCTTTTTTTGGGCTTTTGGAAGCAAACGATGGAAGTATTTGGTTTGGATCTGCGACCGGAGTGTATCGTTATGATGGAAAGACCATCACGGACTTTTATAATAAAAAGGGTCAGAAAAAATATATCATAGATACGAAGCAAAGTGTTGTAATATGGAAAGGTTCTATGCTACTTGGTGCATGGGAAGGTTCTACGTTTCTTGGTGATGGTTCTGGTACAGGCGACGTCGATATATTAAAAGGTGAATTGGTGATCGAAAACCGTCATCTGGAGGGCGGTGCAGTTGAAGTCGACATGAATACAATTGAACAAAAATTTGATCATCCAGGTCCACACAATAAATTGCCTGCATTTTTTGACGTCAAAAAATTCCCCGTTTCTACATTCACAATTACGAAGGTTGAAACAGTAAATGATGGAAAAACTGAAGGCAGGAACGGGAACATGACCATTGAAGGTGTTGCAACTATAAAAGTTACCGGGAACCTGACCATTGAGGGGATCACGAAGGCAGTTACTTTTCCGGCCACAATGTATTTTAAGGACGGAATGGACGGCACTGTTGTGGTGAATGGCACGCTGATCATTGATCGAACAGATTGGGGTATCGATTATGCCTCAGAAAAGTACTTTGATAAGTCTTGTGATGGAATTATTTCGGACGACGTTAAACTCTTTATGAGAATCGTAGCAAAAAAATAACATCTTTTCGCCAATCGACATAAAATATTTTATGTCCTGTTATAAACTTTATTTTCAAATAAACGTTGTAGCTATTATGAGTAAAGTTAAACCAATTTTAAGAATATTTGATTATGATAAAGCCATCGAGTTCTATGTAAACTGGCTTGGTTTTAAAATCGATTGGGAGCACCCGAATCACCATGATGCCCCCATATACCTGGAGGTAACATTAAGGGACATTACTTTAAACCTGTCAGAACATCATGGTGATGCAAGTCCTGGTTCACACGTATCTATTGAGGACTTTAAAGGTCTTCGTGCTTATCATAAAGAGTTAAACGACAAGAGATATAAATATAACCACCCAGGTTTGGAAGTACCCGAATGGAATCCCAAAGCCATTACGGTAACTGTTTATGATCCTTTTGGTAATAGGATCACGTTCTCTGAAGAAGAATAAGGTTTTTATTCTAGATATTTACATTTCTAATCCTTTTTTATATTTTTCAATGCTCCAATTGATTCCCCATTGACTAACATAGTCCTTCATTGGCCCCGAGGCTAGCTTACTTTTGACTAAGCATACTTTAAAAGATATTGTAATGTTGGAGCAATAGGTTAAAGATAAAAATAGACCTGCATATCTAATATGCTATTTGATAAAAGGATCGTAATGTTCACCATTCAATTTATATCTCAAAACTTCTCTTTCCTCTGGCAGTGCAAGTCGTATTCGAAATGATATTTTCTTTGGCTCATCTTTGCTCATCTTAAGCAGATATTGAACAAAATCATTCGTCACAGAATCTTTAAAGGAAGCTACAATTATAGACTTCCAACCAAGTTTACTTTCCTGATCTAGCACATTCTTCTTGAAAAATGCGCGTTCCATTCCTGCTGGGATTTTGAAAATATGATTTGGCATTAAACCAATGGTATCTGACTCTCGATCATCCGAAACCCCTTTGCCTATTGAAGGTTCTTGAAAAGAATAATAATATACTGATGAATTTGAATCTATCAAAAAGGTATTTCTTCCATATTTTCCGCGTGGTGGAATAACTAATGCCCCATCATGCTTTTTAAAGGAAGCTTTATAAAGACTATCTTCCTTACTTATCACATATGGTTTATTGTTATTTATGCATCCAAGAGTACTAAATAATACGAGAGAAAATATTAACATTATCCTAAACCTAACCATTGTTGTTTTCTAATTAAGAGGTTTTGCACAACCTACAAAAATTTCATATTAAACGCTATTTTGAAAGTGAGGACTATCTCAATCTCCTTCTTCCAATTCAAATACCTGTTCCACAGAAACTCCGAAGATGGCGGCAATCTTCAAAGCCAGCACAGTTGAAGGGATGTATTTGCCTGATTCCATGGTGTTAATGGTTTGCCTTGATACATTTACTAGCTGTGCTAACTCAGCTTGAGTTATATTTTTTATTGCCCGTTGGACTCGTATTGAATTTTTCATGGGCAATTAATAGTCTTCACTATTTTTTAAATTTTTATTCAACAAATACAAGCTGTAGTTGAACTTTATAATGTAAACAAGCAAAAGCGTAACTACATTATAAGTAACTATAAACACAAACCCAAGACCATAGGATGTGAAATTCAAAATTAATAAGATCGCATAGCTTATCAGGACTGCCCATTTCCACGATTCTAATCTAATTTTGCTTATTAGTTCATCTTCATTAATGTGCCTGGCGAACGAAACCATAATTAAACCAATTATGACACCCGAAAATGCAAGTTCATTAGTTAAATTGTAGTCTGCAGATCCACCGTCATTAGGATAATAGATCTGAAAACCTGGTATGTTGTACCCATAAGATTCCGTGAGGATACCTAACGCCAAGAAAAGCAAAAATGTAACCCAACCGATAAGGCGAAACTTTGCAGGAAGAAGAAATTGATTTTTCATATTTATATCTAGTTTACTTGATCAAATGTAAAACATA
This sequence comes from Pedobacter sp. 10L46_2, assembly GCF_056395165.1. Taxonomy (NCBI): domain Bacteria; kingdom Pseudomonadati; phylum Bacteroidota; class Sphingobacteriia; order Sphingobacteriales; family Sphingobacteriaceae; genus Pedobacter; species Pedobacter sp. 10L46_2. The sequence goes on along the minus strand of NZ_JBFTIZ010000178.1, from coordinate 3,036 downwards.
TATATCATTATGTCAAGTATATTTTACTAAATATGTTTATTAGATATTTCAAAAGATACAGTATATTTAAACATGCCTCTCAATCAACCAATATGAAAATCGCACTATTACTTCCATGTTTTATACTATTTTCTATTGGACTAAAAGGCCAGGCTAGTAAGAATGAAAAATATAAGCCGGTTAATATTGATTCGTTGCTAAAAACTCCCGTGATCTTACCAAAGGAAGGGTATTCTATTACTAATATTCAGTTTACGGCGAACTATGATAAGAACCTGGGCGCAATTTCAGGCGTACATAGACACCGATTTCTAATGTTTCAGCGTCAACACCCGGAAGTAATGTGGCAATTTGCGGATGACAGTGGTCAATTTAAAGTTGGAGATAGTTCATTATATATCCCGATAGGTGGTGAAGATAGAAGATTATTCAACCTGATATGGGACTCATGGGGAGATCAATTCGGGCCAAAAGTAATATTACATGTCCAAATGCTAATTGGTAAATTTGAAAGATATGGCATTACCAGAGACTTTATCATAAGAGATATAATAATGCCAACCGAATAACTTACGCGTATGAAATATTTTTTAATTGGGGTTCTGTGTTTCGCATTAATGTCTGCACTACCATTACTATGGAATCATTTCTCATTTGTCGAATTAGGCTTTCCATTCCCTTACTTGCAAAAAAAGACTTTCGAGGGGATAGATGGAAGTGCTTTCATGATCTCTTTTATATTAGTAAATTTACTATACGATTTAGCCATCGTAGCTATTTTCGTTTGGATACTGACTTATCTCAAAACAACTATTAAGAATTATAGTTGAAATGAAAATAAGTAAGCTTTTTATAGTTTTATACGCGCTACTAATATCGTCATGTGTCGGTAGTGAATTTCAACGACAAAAAATACTAGGAAATTATTTTATTACAACTACAGATAATTATAATAGAGATATTTACATAGGTTATAAATTAGAAACAGGTGATTTTGTAGGGGTTTTATCTTCTAAGATTATTGAAATTGGAAATAATGAAGAGTTTATAATTGCTAAGCAATCAAAAGATTTCAATAATAAATCTGACCTTAATTATTATATTATTAAAAAAATGGAAAAGACAATCACTCCTGAAAATGGCGTACTAGGTCCATTTGCTAAAGAGGAATTTCAAATTAAAATAGAAGAATTAGGGCTGAAGAAGGTTGAATTTAAAAGGGTGTCCAAAGCAAATTAGATTTAGACATTACAATTGTATAAAAAGTGAAGTACAACCATTATGAATAAACCATGATTTTGAATCAGGCTATCGAAAGCAAGTTATTGGAATCAAGAAATTCCGAATATGTAGGATGATGGCGACATTGAATACATGTAATCAGGTACATTTATAAAACAGCCGTYCAATAAGATATCCGTATATCAAGACATTTACTCCCAGCAAAACAAAAAAAACGTATTCATTGTCTCCCATAACATTCCAAAGTAAAGTATGTGTCGGAAATCTAAGTACATAAAATAATTTTGAAAGCGTTAATACTGCCAAACTGCCTCCGCTTGTTCCTTCTTCTTCGGCACCTACAGCAACAAAGCTAACAGCGGTTAAAATCCCAAGAAAAATGATTGAAATCAGCAGTATTTTTAAGTTTATTTTTTTCATGAAAGCAATTTCTCGGGAAATATATAAAAATAGGTATTTTACACTATTTAGTCGGGTCAAACTCCACAATCCATTCAATATAATATTTATCTCTAAATATTCCGGCGTATATACCCCAAGAACTGTCGCCAACGGACCCTTCAAGTCCCATATATTCTAAAACAAGCCGAGCATATTGTCATCTAATTTTTAATATAGATTTCGGCTAAACCTGTCTTTTTAATCTTGCAGGTTATTAAATAATATATAATAATAAATGCAATCAATGGGGTAAGGAAAAGCCCAAGCAAAATAACACCACCAAAACCTATGCGCGTATCTCTACCATAACGTCCTAATGCCCATAGCATAGCAATAGCAACTAGAATTAATACAATTTTACCAGTACCGATAGAAGCGAATAACATACGTTTAAAATTTAGATTTATAATTACTAATAATCCTGATTCACTTTTAAATCATTAGACCATTACTAATCATTAGACTGTTAAATGCGCAAGTTATACTCAGCATATTATCAACTTTACTAATGAATCGCAGTGATTAAATTATTACCCAAGCTATGACCTGTATTTGTATTGTTCGTTAGAATAACCACAGCTATTTGCCTACTCAGATCTATGCAAATACTGCTGAGATAACCACCTGTTCCGCCAGTATGAGTCATAACGTTTTTGTTATCTGGCAAATAATACCAACCTAGTCCAACTATATCCGGTTTTTTATCAAAAGTGACCTGATGTATTAATTTTATAGCTGTATCAAGAGTGGGACTAGAAGAGAATAGTTGTGCTTTTGCATAAGTTATAAGGTCAAATGTTGAGCTTTTAATGGCACCTGCCGCTTCAACAGCCTGCAGATGATAAAAAGGAACTGGCTGAGAGAAACTATTATAACCTTGAGCAAGGTTACTAAATTTGGTGCTGTCAATGGAGCACATAGTTTCATTCATTTTCAATGGCAGGGTAATATACTGCCGTAGAAGTTCCTGATAAGACTTGTCATAAATCCTTTCAAACAATACACCTATTAGCCCGACGCCTAAATTGCTATATCCATACTTTACGCCTGGCACTGTTGTTTGTTTAAAATGCTTTAGAAGCGAAAACAAGTCCTTAACCTTATAGTTACCATAAGGCTGATTGGCATCAATAACCGTAGCTCCCAGATTGTCGGCATCCCTTGGTAAACCAGAGGTATGATTGGCAAGTTCTTTAAATGTTATCTTTTGTAACGCAGGGTTTTCAGCCACAGAATCTGGTAGAAACTTGGTAATTGATGTTTCAAGAGTTAGTTTTTGCTGATGAACTGCCAGAGCAAGCAGGGTAGAGGTAAATGTCTTAGTTATAGAACCAATATCATATAGTGTATGAT